>JAIRKV010000075.1 GCA_031259935.1 Prevotellaceae bacterium
AATTGGCTTATTGGCTGCTACATTGTAGAATTTGAGCAAAATGGCGAAGACCGGGCAAAATATGGATCTCGTTTGCTCGAAGAAATGGCGAAAGAGATAAAAATCAAAGGAATAAAAGGTTTGAACAGTCGCGCGTTGCGGAGTTGCAGACTTTTTTACGTTTCCTATCCTCAAATTTGGCGGTCAGTAACCGCCAAATTACAACAGATTGACAATAACGAGTTTAAATCATTACCTGCAAAAGAGATAGCAATTTGGCGGTCAGCAACCGCCAAATTACAAATTCAACAGTCGGCAAAGGCTAAATTGCCGGAAGAATATCCTGTTTCAAACGAAATCTTATTATCCCGCTTGAGTTATACACATTTTGTGGAGTTGCTGCGGGCAAAAGAACCTTTGGAGCGGTTGTTTTATGAAGTGGAAGCAATTAAAAACAATTGGAGTGTCAAAGAATTGGAACGCGCTTTTGATTCGGGCTTATATGTGCGGACAGGACTTTCCTCTAATAAAGAAGCCGTTATTGCCAAGTTCAGAAATATGAATCCGGCACAACCGGCAGACGTAATCCGTGACCCTTATTTTTTGGAATTTCTCGGGTTGGAAGAAAAAACAGAATACAGTGAAACAGAATTGGAAGAATTAATTCTGAATCATTTGCAGCAGTTTTTAGTCGAATTGGGAACCGGATTTTGCTTTGAGGCTCGTCAGAAGCGGATTACTTTTGACAACACCCATTACCGCATTGATTTGGTTTTCTATCACCGCATTCTGAAAAGCCATATTTTAATAGACTTGAAAATCGGCAAATTCACCCATGCCGATGCAGGACAAATGACCGTCTATCTGAATTACTATAAGGACAATGAAATGACAGAGGGAGATAATCCGCCTGTCGGCATTATTCTTTGCGGGGATAAAAATGAAACCTTGGTAAAATATGCAATAAGCACCGACAATCAATTATTTGTTTCTCAATACCTTGTCAAATTACCTGAAAAGAAAGTATTTGAGAGTTTTATGAAAAAAGAACTGAACCAATGATTTCAAAGGTTGGGATTGAAAAGATTTTGAATAAAACAGATGGATATTTGGAGTAAGGAAAAACGGTCGAAATGTATGTCAAAAATTCGGTCAAAGAATACGAAACCCGAATTGACATTGCGCAAATCCCTTTTTGCAAGGGGGTTACGGTATCGTGTGAATGTATCAAACCTGCCCGGAAAGCCCGATATTGTTTTGCCGAAATACAAAACGGTTATCTTTCTGCACGGCTGTTTTTGGCATCGGCACGAGGGCTGCAAATATGCCTATACTCCGAAAACAAACACAAAATTCTGGGTTGATAAAATTACTTCAAATGCCGATAGGGACAAGGTAAATGCCGAAAAACTTACGACTTTAGGTTGGAATGTTTTAACCGTCTGGGAATGTGAAATAAGGCACACGCACAAACACGACCTTACGCCGTTGATAGACAGAATTGAGGCGGAAATCCTTGCACAAGTTCCGCGAAAAATATCTATGAAATTTTATGAAGAACGAGATAATGAAATTTTAATGGTTGCCGAAGATATTGTTGAATATCAGAGAAAATCTAAAAATTCGTCGCATTAGTATTTTTACCAAACCTATCAGTACCCAAATATTTTTCAAAAACATAATCTATGGTTACATCTTTCTCAAATTCTCGTCGTAACATTCGGATTCTTTCTTCTTCAGGAATGCCTTTAATTTTTGTCCAACCTCTTGGAAATCCCAATTCTTCTTCAATATCTTCTAATGGTTTGCCCGCCTCTGTTATGTTATAAACAAAGTATTGCACGGGGTCTATTATATGACCAAATTTTCGGAAACAATCTTGAATCATTTTCAATAATAAAACAAAATATTTTTTACACGCTGTAAATACATCTTCTTTTGGAATAGAATTTTTGATTTCATCTTCTAAAAAATGGTCAAAATAATAGACAACTTTCCCTTTTGTATATAAAACGCTTGATATTGGATAATATCCAACGTGTTGAGATAAATTGCGGACTTCCACAAAATATCTGGCAAGGTCATTATTTTTTAATTCACTTTGCCGTTCTTCATACCATTCTTTAAATTCCTCAATATCAGATATTGAAGATTGCAGGGCAAATGTTATGCTTCGTGAGGCGCTTAAAAAGGCGCTAAAATAGTATTGCACATCAGAAAGGAAATTTTTGGAGTTCGCCAATTGTTCCAAAAAGAAGTCTGTTTCCTTTATTTTTTTTTCTACTATTCCAAAACTTTTCATATTCTTAAACAGTAAAACCTTTTTTCATCAGTTTTTGCATACACTTAACAATCACGGCATCGGTATCGTAATCCCTTTTCTGTTTGCCGTTGAGTATGTCAAACAAAAAGTCGCTTTCATCGTCCGACAAAATATTTTCACCTTTGTTAAAACTCAACATTTTACGGATTTGCTCCAAAATCAGGGTGTTCTTTTCATCGTCCGATATTTTTACCTTTTTCATCTGTACCCACTTGCCAGCGTATTTTTCTGTTTCCTGCAACAGTTCTGCATTTCGAGTCGCAACAATATCTAAGATTTCAACGCCTTTTTGATATTCTTCATCTGCTAAAACTTTATTTTGTCGCAGTTTATAAGCAATATTTGAAACAACTGCCTGTTTTGTAATATTAAAAAATCCGCTGTCTTTTCCCCATTTGCCGATTTCATTCCACAATGCAGCGGGAATTGATTTGACAGTTTCCCTATTCTGTGTCAATTCTTCTTCGGAAATATCAATGTCAGTATTACGCTTTGGCGGATTCTTTTCGTCTATTAAATCCGTCTTTATTTCATTGATATTGAAACTCCACGAATGATTTTTTACCAACTCCCAACACTCCTCGCGTTTTGCTTTTTCAA
>JAIRKV010000286.1 GCA_031259935.1 Prevotellaceae bacterium
AACACAAAAACCTTATTTCCACCTTATTTCCACAACAAAACAACCTTAGTAGAGCAAAAGATAACACACACATCTCAACCTTATTGCTTTATTGTTCATTGTTACCTGCATCCCGGCGGAATGCGAATAAGCAAATCAGTGAACGCTACGCCGAAACAAAAAAACCTTATTTCCACCTTATTCCCACAACAAAACAACCTTAGTAACACACATCTCAACCTTATTGCTGTATTGTTCATTGTTACCTGCATCCCGGCGGGATGCATCGCTCGGTAGAAATTTCACCGCAAGCAAAGATTACGTGCGGAGCAGCGGCGGTTTTTCAAGTCATCTGCCGTAACCCGCACGTGATGCATAAAGGCATGTTGTTTCTACCGAGCGATGCATTCCTGGCGGAATGCGAATAAGCAAATCAGTGAGCGCAACGACTTAATGATTTAAAAATTTAAGGATTTAAAACGTCCCCAAAATTCCCTTTGGTTGCCGACCTGCGGCAAATCAAAAACCAGCGCGTCATTGCGAGGGCGTTAGCCCGAAGCAATCCAGAAAGAACATAGGACACAAATCTGGATTGCTTCGCTCTCAATGACGTGCTTTTTCTTTGTTTTGTTCGTCATTGCTTCGTCGCTGCGCTCCTCGCAATGACGATGAAAATTTGAATTTATAAATGGTTATAATACTTTTAAGGAGTACCTGAATATTCAATCATCAATGAGTTATATCCTAAGGACATTTTGGGTTAATTTTATTCAATAAGTTTTTTATATTTAATTTTATGAGGAGTAATATCGCCGAGGCGTTTCTTTTTATTTTCTTCATATTCCGAATATCCGCCTTCAAAGAAATAAACTTGCGAGTCGCCTTCAAACGCAAGTATGTGAGTTGCTATGCGGTCTAAAAACCATCGGTCGTGAGAAATAATCACGGCGCAACCTGCAAAATTTTCCAATCCTTCTTCCAGTGCGCGAAGTGTGTTTACATCTATATCATTTGTCGGTTCGTCGAGCAGCAACACGTTGCCTTCATCTTTAAGCGTAAGCGCCAGATGCAGGCGATTGCGTTCGCCTCCCGACAATATTCCGCAAAGTTTTTCCTGATCGGCGCCGCTAAAATTGAAACGCGAAACATAAGCGCGTGCATTGATGTCACGGTTGCCGAGTTGGATGATTTCACTGTTTTCGGAGATAATCTCAAATACTGTTTTATTCGGATCTATTTTTTTATGCTGCTGGTCGACATAAGAAATTTTTACCGTTTCTCCAATGCTAAAACTTCCTTCGTCGGGTTTTTCATATCCCATAATCAATCGCATTATTGTGGTTTTACCTGCTCCGTTTGGTCCTATAACTCCTACTATTCCCGTAGGAGGCAACGAGAAATTAAGATTTTCGAAAAGAACTTTATTTTCGTAAGATTTTTTCACACCTTCGGCTTCAATCACTTTCGTACCTAAACGAGGTCCGTTGGGTATGAATATCTCAAGTCGTTCTTCTTTTTGTTTTGTATCTTCGTTCAACATTTTATCGTATGCCGACAGTCGAGCTTTTGCCTTTGCATGACGCGCCTTTGGCGCCATGCGTACCCATTCGAGTTCGCGTTCAAGAGTCTTACGGCGTTTGCTTTCCTGTTTTTCTTCCTGTGCCAGACGTTTTGTTTTTTGTTCGAGCCACGACGAGTAATTGCCTTTCCATGGAATACCTTCTCCCCTGTCGAGTTCAAGAATCCAGCCTGCTACGTTATCCAAAAAATAACGATCGTGAGTTACGGCAATAACTGTTCCTTTATATTGCTGCAAATACATTTCGAGCCATTGTATCGATTCGGCATCCAAATGGTTTGTCGGCTCGTCGAGTAAAAGCACATCAGGTTCTTTCAACAGTAATCTGCAAAGTGCAACCCGACGCCGTTCGCCTCCCGAAAGTACTGATATTTTTTGATTTTCATCGGGACAGCGCAAAGCATCCATGGCACGTTCGAGTTTGCTGTCGAGTTCCCAGCCGTTTTCCTGATCTATTTTCTCGGTAAGTTCGCCCTGCCGTTCGATAAGAACATTCATTTTATCGGCATTTTCAAATACTTCAGGGTCTGCAAATGCCAGGTTGATTTCTTCATATTCTTTGAGTAAATCTACTATATCCTGCACTCCTTCCTGCACTGTTTCTTTTACTGTTTTTGTATCGTCAAGCTGCGGCTCCTGTTCCAAATATCCAACAGAATATCCGGGCGCAAAAACTACTTCGCCCTGTATGGATTTATCAATTCCTGCAATTATTTTCAATAAACTTGATTTTCCCGAACCGTTCAGTCCGATAATACCTATTTTTGCTCCATAAAAGAACGACAGGTAAATGTTTTTTAATACCTGTTTATGTGGCGGATATATTTTGTTTACTCCTACCATCGAAAATATTATTTTTTCGTCTGCCATATTTTTAAAATTACTGATATTTTGCGCAAAATTAATTATCTTTGTACAATTAAACTAATGTTCAACATGAAAAAAATATCTTTTTTATTTATTTTATTGATTTTCATATTTGCATCATGCAGCAATAATAAGGAAAAAAAATACACGTCAATTTCGGGCAAAGCGCTGGGAACATTTTATAATATTACATATTTTGACGAAAATAACAAAAATTTGCAAGCCGAAATTGATGCCGTTTTAAACAGGATTAACATGTCGCTTTCGGTATACAATCCAAATTCCATAATATCAAAAGTAAATCAAAATATTGATACGGAGCTGGATGATTATTTTAAAAATGTTTTTGCGGCAGCAAAATATTTTTATGAAATAACAGATGGAACATTCGATATTTCAGCATCGCCTTTATTTTCGGCTTGGGGTTTTGGTTTTGGGAATAAAGAAAAAATTACTCCCGAACTTATCGACAGTTTGAAACAGTTCACAGGAATGGAAAAAATAACGATGACAGATGAAAAAATAATAAAATCGGATATTCGCGTAAATATAAATGCCAATGCGCTTGCCAAAGGTTATGCGGTTGATGTTGTCGCTGATTTTTTACTGTCGCAAAAAATAGAAAATTTTCTGATTGAAATCGGTGGTGAAATTGTTGTAAAAGGAAAAAATCAGAATAACGAAAAATGGAAAATAGGAATAGACAAACCATACGATGGAAATTTCAATGCAGGTGAAACTTTAATGACTGCAATAGAATTAACCGACAAGTCAATCGCTACTTCGGGAAATTACCGTCAGTTTTATATCGATAACGGAAAAAAATATGCGCACACAATCGACCCGATTACAGGCTATCCCGTGCAGCATTCGCTTTTGAGCGCAACCGTAATTGCCGCCGACTGCATGAGCGCCGATGCCGTTGCAACATCGTTGATGGTAATGGGAATTGAAAAAGCAAAAAAATTTCTCGACAGACATCCTGAATATCAGGCATATTTAATTTATGAAGAAGACGGCGAATATAAAGAATACAGCAATATAGCAGGGGATTAACCGTTTTTGCATAAAAAGAAATATCTGTCGAGTAAAAGAACAGTAACTATCAATTATAAACATGTGTAAACGTTTGATTATATTGCTACTGACCTTTATTTTGCCTTGAAGAGTAAAAAGTAAGAATAAAAAACAAATAATAATCAGAAAATATCTGAAAAGTTTGAGTTAAAAAGTTATAAAGTACCAAAATTTTAACACTGCCTGAATTTTTTTTGTCTTATAATTTATATTATAGGTCAGGCTAAATATGCATATATCAATAAAATAACCGATTATTTTTAAAAAAGAAAAAATAATTGTGTTTACAATATTTTAATATTCAATTTTTTTATTTTAATTTTGTCCTATAATATAAATTATTAGACAAAAAATTAATTTTAATGTAAAGCCAATAGAATTATGAAAAGCCAAAAAATTATGAAAAAAATCTTTTCAACAGCGTTTTTAACGCTTTTAAGTATGGGCGTAATGTTAGGGCAGACAAGGGTTACGGGAAAAGTAACCGACCTTAATACCAGCGAACCCATAGCGT
>JAIRKV010000030.1 GCA_031259935.1 Prevotellaceae bacterium
TCAGATATTGGTAAAAAAGTAGCAGAATATGTAGAACAAAATCTTGGAGCAACTGAAAAAATATTAAAATCAATTGGTTATTAATAACAAAACGGTATCAAAACAACCTGAAATATAAAGGTATTTTACTCATAATCAATTTATACAAATTACATTTTGATAGTAATTTGGTATAAACAGCACTTTTTTGTTGTTTATTGTTTGTAAATCGAACGGAGTTTGACATTCTGTCCCGTCAGGGATAGAATATCGGTAAAAACCACGTCCCTTTATGCATCACGTGCGGGTTACCGCAGATGAGTTGAAAAATCGTCATTGCTTCTCACGTAGCCTTTGGTTGCGATGAAATTTCTACCAATATTTTGTCTCTGACGGGACATTTTTTTGTTTTTTTATTCATTTATTTTTCTTGTTTGGTTGGCTACGCCGAACCCTTTGGGTTTCGTCGCTGTGCTCCTCTCAATGACGTGTTGCTTGCTTTTATGCCAAAACAAAACGGATAGCAATAATGTCGTATTATTGCTGCTTTTTTTATTTGTAAGGAGCGACTAAATATGTTTTCGATGATTATTTTTAATGAAATACAATGGAAAATCCATGAAAAACCGATAAAAAAAATGATTGAAAAAGTTAAAAATACCATTTTTATAAATCTTTTTCGCAAAATAAATAAAAATTAGCGAATTTATTTTCATTTTGCAATATATTAATTATAAGCATATTACATCCAAGTGCATAATTTTCTTAATTCCATGACTTAAAAAAAATAAAAAAAAATAAAAAAAAACTTTTATAAGATTTTGCTAATAAGCGAATAAAAATTACTTTTGTGGTAATTAATAAAAAGTTTTATCTTATTTATAACCTTATTAAATTTATGTTATTATGAACAAAACAGAACTTATTGATGCTATTGCAGCAAATGCAAATTTGACGAAAGTTGATTCAAAAAAAGCTCTTGATGCTTTCATTAAAGTTGTTGCTACAACATTAAAGAAAGGAGACAAAGTTGCTTTAGTTGGATTTGGATCTTTCGCTGTAAGCAAAAAAAGTGCACGTACCGGAAGGAATCCAAGAACGGGCGCTGTAATTAAAATTGCAGCCAAAAAAGTTGTTAGATTCAAACCGGGCAGTGATCTTACAGCAAAAGTAAAATAATGATTTTACTTTATTGAGAATTGGGGGAACTTTCACAGTTTCCCTTTTTTTATTTACTTTGCAGCATGAATATTTCATTAAACAAATATTTGGAGCAATTTGCGCACGACGAACGCATTGAACTGCTACAGCAAAAATTGCTGCAACGAACCCGTTATATATGTATCTGTCTCGAAGATATTTATCAGTCGCAGAATGCAAGCGCCGTGTTGAGAACCTGTGAAGCATTCGGAATACAGGACGTCCATATTATAGAAGACAAAAATAAATATCAAATAAATCCGATGGTTGTAAAAGGTTCCGTTAAATGGTTGAATCTGTACAAATACAATTCGCTGCAACCAAGTTACGATGCGGTGAAATATTTGAAAAACCAAGGATACCGTATTGTTGCAACAAGCCCTTACGGTAATAATGTTGCACTCGAAGATTTTGACATAACAAAAGGAAAAACTGCCGTGTTTTTTGGAACCGAATATTCGGGAATATCTGATACCGTAAGAAAAAATGCAGACGAATTTATAACTGTTCCAATGTTTGGATTTGTTGAAAGTTTTAATATTTCGGTATCGGCAGCAATAATTTTGCATCATTTGATAATGCAATTGAGAAAATCCGAAATTTTGTGGCAACTGAACGAAGATGAGCAAAACAAAGTGATGCTGCAATGGTTGCGCTCAACAATCAGAAGCGCCGATAAAATAATCGAACTGTATGAAACTTTGCATGATAACAGCGAAAATAACGAAATAAACAATGAATGAAAATCAGTTAAACATACGAGCGCTTTTTTTGCGACATGTAGCGCAAACATCAGATTTCCCGATGTGCATCGAAGTTGATCATGCCGAAGGAATTTATATATATTCGCCCGATGGAAAAACTTATATCGATTTGATAGCAGGCGTTTCGGTCAGTAATGCAGGACATTGTCATCCGAAAGTTATTGAAGCGGTAAATGCACAAATAAAAAAATATATGCACGTAATGGTTTACGGAGAATATATAGAATCGCCGCAAGCGCTGTATGCAAAGCGTTTGACCGAATTATTGCCTGAAAATCTGTCATCCGTTTATTTTGTAAATTCGGGAAGCGAAGCAGTGGAAGGCGCTCTGAAACTTGCCAAACGGCACACAGGTCGTACCGAAATGATATCGTTCAGAAATGCTTATCACGGCAGTTCGCACGGAGCAATAAGCGTTATGGGAAATGAAGAATTTCGCAATTCGTTTCGTCCGCTTTTGCCCGACACACGCATAATAAATTTTAATGACGAAAACGATTTAAATCAAATAACCGAACGTACTGCATGTGTAATTGCAGAGCCTGTTCAGGGCGAGGCAGGAATTATACTTCCCGAAAATGATTTTCTGAAAAAACTCAAAATACGCTGTACCGAAAAAGGCGTTTTGCTGATTTTTGATGAAATACAAACCGGATTCGGTCGACTGGGAAAATTATTTGCATTTGAACATTACGGAGTAATTCCCGATATTTTATGCCTTGCCAAATCGATGGGAGGAGGAATGCCGCTCGGCGCTTTCATATCATCAACCGAAATTATGTCGGCGCTGAAAACAAATCCGGCGCTTGGTTATATCACTACTTTTGGCGGACATCCCGTTTCGTGTGCTGCAGCTCTTGCATCGCTGAACATAATTACGGAAGAAAAACTTTTGGAACAGGTAAACGAAAAATCAAAGCTTTTTAAACAACTTTTAAAACATAAAAAAATAAAAGAAATAAGAGGAACAGGACTGTTTCTGGCAGTTGAACTCGGATGCTCTCAAATGCGCGAACGATTTATTAACAAAGGCATCGAATACGGTTTATTATCCGACTGGTTTTTGTTTTGCGATACTGCATTTCGTATTTCGCCGCCGCTTATAATCACTGATAAACAAATAAATGAAATTGCAAATACTATAAATTCAATACTCGATGAAATATAAAATTTTAACAGCGCTAACAATCTTTTTAGCATTTTTGCCATACGCCAAAATATTCGCACAAACCAACATTCAGAGCGAATTAAATAAAATACTTGCAACCGAAAATGTTGAACAGCGAATAATTTTGGCTGATACATTCTGCGCCAAACTTGCAGATATGATAAAAAGCGGAATAAAAGCCGAAAAAATTGATGCGCCGCAACGCGTATCGCAACTTTTTTCGCAAGATAAAAACGCAGGAATTTACACATGGAGCATACCTGCAGAACGCGGAATGTATAAATATTACGGAATAGTAAAATCGGCAAAAGGAATATTCATTCTTCAAGACATCAATCTCAAAAATGAATATATGACTGATGAAAAATTTGCAAACGGCAAATGGTATGGCGCTGTTTACTATGATATTATTGAGACAGACCTGAATGGAAAAAAAGCATATACACTGCTCGGTAACGATTTGAAAGGAATTTTATCAAATAAAAAAATTATTGATGTTTTGACTTTTGACAATGATGGAAAACCCGTGTTCGGAGCCGAAATTTTTGAAAAACCAAATCATTTTCGACTTGTATTCGAATATAATGCACGTTCTGCAATGTACCTGCAATACGATACCGAAAAAAAAATGATAATTTACAGTTTTCTTGTTCCTGTAAATCCCTATTTTGAAGGAGATTACCGTTTTTATGTTGCCGATATTTCTTATGATGGCTTAATATACAGAAATGGAAAATGGACGTTTGTTGAAAATGTAACACTCGAAAAAAAAGTAAAATGACAATAAATTTGTATGCCCGATATGGTTTTCAGCGAGTTGATACAGTGCAAATACAGTCAGAATATGAAGAATAAAAAACAATTTTGTACATTTGCCAAATTAATGCAATCATAAATCGAGTGAAAAAATTTATAAATTACATAATAATATTGATTATTGCAGTTTACGCAAGTAATTGTGCAAACATGAGCAACTCGCTCAGCGGCGGACCAAAAGATACTGTTGCCCCTGCGATACTCAAAGAAATTCCAAAGTACGACGAAACAAATGTAAATGTAAAACAAATTGAAATTACTTTCAACGAATATGTAAAAATTAATGACAGAAAAACTTTTATTGTTTCGCCTCCGCTGAAAAGCGTTCCTGTAATTTTTACGCGAGGCAAGCGCGTAATTGCTCAATTTGATTCGGTTTTAGACCCGAATACAACTTATCTGTTTGACTTTGGCAATGCAATAGTTGATTTGAACGAAGGAAATCCGTTAGGCGATTATCGTTTACGATTTTCGACAGGCGATATTATTGATTCACTGCATTTATCGGGGCGCGCACGACATGCTTTTACATTCGATTCGATAAAAAACATGAAAGTTTTACTGTATAAAAACGATATAGATTCGTTGCCGTTTACAACTCCTCCGGATGCAGTTGCTCTTGTAAGCGAAAAGGGATTTTTTGTAGTAGATGCTTTGAAAAATCAACCGTACAGAGTAATAACCATAGAAGATAAAAATAATAATAACATATACGATGCAGGCGAAATGACAGGTTTTCTCGACAGTATGCTAATACCTGTTACATTCGGTTCGGATACGATGACAGTCGGCGATTATGAACGCGATTCCATATCTGCGTTTGATTATCTTCCGCTTGTGCGAATTTTTCAGGAAAATATTAACAAACAGTATCTTGTTGAATATAAACGCGAACAGGAACGAAAAATTGCTTTATATTTTGCACAGCATTATCCTGAAATTCATTCCGTTGAATTTTTTAACAGCGATTCCGTTGCGCTCGATTCCGAACAAATAATTACCGAAAAATCATTTTTCGGCGATACTGTTACTTACTGGTTTGCAAATGATAGCGTACCATCAAAAATGTATGCAAAACTTGTTTATACAAAACCCGACTCAACAGGAAACGAAGTTCCGACGGAAGTCGTTCTCAAATTCAAAGATTTTGTAAAAACAGATAATATTAATCGAAAAAAACGAAAAAACGAACAGGAAGATCAAAACGAAATTCCAAAACTCCAAATAGCAACCCGCGTAAACGAAACGCTTGTAATGGAAACAGGTTTTAATCTGGTTTTTAATGCTCCGCTTACAAAAATCGATTACGAAAAAATAAATCTTTATCAAATGGATGAAGAAGGTAAAAATCCTAAAAAAATTTCTTTTGAAATAACTCCCGACACAGGTAATTTATGTAATTATATTTTTAATACGGATAAATGGGAATCGGGATTAACGTATGATGCGGAATTTTTGGCAGGCGCTTTTTCCGACATCTATAAACTTGAAAATGACAGCGTTCGCAAAAAAATACAAACACCGAATATCGACAAATTCAGCACGATAAAACTTGATTTTACAAATGTTGAATGTAATTATATTGTACAACTTGTACGAAACAAAAAAACAGTTCAAACAAAACAGACAAACAGCAATGGAATATTGACAATCTCGTTTGTGGAGCCTGATACATATTCGATAAAAATCATTGAAGATAAAAACAACAATAACCGTTGGGATACAGGTTCGTTAAAAGCAAGACGACAACCCGAACGTGTAAAATTATACAAACTCGACGATGGCAAAACAGCAATAAAATTTCGACAGGGCTGGGAAAATGTTTTACCTTTAGACGTAAAAAAACTTTTTGATGAATGATGAAAATCAATTATTCGGTTGTTTATTATACTTTGCACGAGGTAAAAATATGATATTCAAATTGAAAAATGTCATTGCGAATAATAATATAACGAAGTAAATCAGCAAATTAGCCGCTCCTTAAAAAGTGGTGAAATCATTTATTATAAAAAAGTTATGAATGCAAATTGTCGAATAAAAATACCGTGTTTTACGTACATACATGCTAAAAGTCGGCAAAACAGGAACAGGTTTTTTATGTTCGTCATTGCGAACTGCGAAGCAGGAAGCAATCTATAAAAAAAACCGTCTGAACTTTGATTTGCGTGATTAAAATGATTAATAATGAAAAAAGAAAGACAAATAAAAAACCTTATTTCCACAACAAAACAACCTTAGTAGTAAAAGATAACACACACATCCAACCTTATTAGCTTATTGTTCATTTGTTTCCTGCATCCCGGCGGGATGCATCGCTCGGTAGAAATTTCATCGCAACCAAAGGTTACGTGCGGAGCA
>JAIRKV010000084.1 GCA_031259935.1 Prevotellaceae bacterium
TTTCATTTTAACACTGACGAAAAAAACAAGGAAAAATATTACACGTAACACAGTGCCAAATTTCATTATTTATTTATTTTTTTTAGCAATAAAGTATCAAATTTTTCAATCGGGTTGATTTGTCGAAAAAAATTGATTTTTTTGTTCTATTAAAACCTCTTTTTATCCTTTCGAAGCATCTTTCCTGTCTTTTAGAACTCTGTAAATATTTTTTATCTTACAAATTTCAAATGCTGTTATTCAGTATTTTTGTTAAAGAACGACTGTATATTTGCGGAGGAAACCGCATAAAAAAACAAAATACGAATATTCTTTTTCGCATTTTTGAAAGTTCAAAATATTTTCCGTAATTTTCCGCTGTAAGTTTTGTTGGAATTTTTATTAATTTGTGTGCAATCGAAGATTTAATGCTATCTTTGCAGTAAATAAATTTTAAGATGAGTTTAATTATTAAATGTTTTTTGCCTTTGATTGCGTATTTGGCAGGTTCGGTTTCAGCGGCAGTTTTTGTCGGTAAGCGATTTTTTAAAATTGATATCAGAAACTATGGAAGTAAGAACGCAGGTACAACAAATATACTGCGCATACTTGGAACTAAGGCAGCGCTTCCTGTTTTTATTTTCGACCTTTTGAAAGGCGTAATTGCTGTTTTGCTTGTGCGTCTTACCGATTTGGAACACGAAACAAATCCTTATGTAAGTTTTCAGATTTTACTTGGAATTTGCGTTGTTATGGGTCATATATTTCCGATATTTGCAGGATTTAAAGGCGGAAAAGGAGTTGCAACAACAGCAGGAGTAGTTTTGGCAATGCATCCTTACGCAATGTTGATGGTATTCGGAATTTTCGGACTTTGTCTGCTCATAAGTCGATATGTTTCGTTAAGTTCGATAATTGCATCTCTCTGTTTTCCTTTGATAGTAATTGTTATTTTCGGTGTAATTTTCAACGAAAAAGAAACTCTGACAATGAAAATATTCAGCCTTGTTGCCGCATGTGTGATTATTGTTACGCATCGAAATAATATCAAACGTTTGCTGAACGGTACGGAAAACAAAATCAGTTTCGGAAAAAATCGGTTTCCCGTTTCCGACTTGTCGGGCGATATGCCGATATGAAAAAAATTACAAAATAAAACCATTACAGATTGAAACTGCAAATAACAGCAGTTTACGCAACTGAGGTTTATTGCTGCTGTTTTTTATAAAATTGATTAATATTTATACCTTTGCATTAAATATTACTAATAAATTAAGTTCAAAGATGAAAAGAAGAATATCAATAATTTTGCTGCTTGCGGCGATTTGTTTTGCATCGTGTACAAAAAAACATTCCGTTTTTATAAGCGGAACTTTTGATAACATGTCGGATGAAAAAATAATGATTGAACAGAAAACGGCATCGTTCATGTTCTTTTTGGATTCGGTACAGGTAAATGCCAAAGGCGCATTTGCGACTGACGTGAAAATTCTTACCGACGAGCCTGCTTTTATCAGTATAAAAAACAAAAACGGAAAACAACTGTTGATGCTTCTTGCCGAAGATGGCGAAAAAATTAATATTAAATACGAAAAAGGAAACTATATCGCCGAAGGCTCGCAGGGTTCGGCATACGTCAAGGAACTTTCCGAAACACTGAGCAAAACGGCTCGTGCGGTAGATTCGTTAAGCAAAATCATAAACAGCGAAAAAACCGCCGCCGCTGATTTGCAGTCGGCAAAAACCGCACTTGCAAAAAAAATTATTGAACAGAAACGCAACAATATAAGATTTGTGGTAAGTCATCCCAAATCGTATGCATCAATATTTGCGCTGTATCAGCAATATCCTAACGGGACAAAGATATTCAACGATGAAAATGATTTTTTGTTTTATAAACTGATTCTCGATTCGATGGATACAAAATATTCGCGAGCGGAATATATGACTGTTGTAAAACGCGATTACAACGAAATGCAACGCATACTGAATTTGAAAAACAAACTCGAATCGCAGCCTATTGAAGAAGTATCTTATCCCGACATAGAATTACCCGATCGCAACGGAAAAAAAATCAAACTTTCGTCTTTACACGGCAAAACCGTTTTGCTTACATTCTGGAGTTCCGAAATCAAAGACAGTCAGTTTGACAATAAATTATTAACCGACCTTTACGAAAAATATCATTCAAAAAACTTTGAAATTTATCAGGTTTCGTTCGACACCGAACGCGATTTGTGGCTGAGGGCAATCGGCAATCAAAATTTAACATGGATAAACGTATGCGATTTCAGAGGTTCAAACAGTATTCCTTTCGGACTGTATAACATTAAAAAATTACCATCTAATTTTATAATCGACAAAGACGGACAGTTTGTTGCCCGCGATATTTTTGGCGACGAACTCGAAAATAAAATTGAGTTACTGTGCAAATAAAACAAATGAAAATCGACGCCGACAGCAGTAATCATTCTGCAAAAATATATTTTGCCGCCGATGTTCACCTCGGTTTAAGCGCAGGCACAAATGCGGCAGAACGTGAAATTGCCTTTGTGAAATGGCTTGACGAAATAAAAACGGATGCCGAAACTGTTTTTTTACTCGGCGATATTTTTGATTTCTGGTTTGAATATAAATATGTAGTTCCGCGCGGATTTACACGCGTGCTTGGCAAACTTGCCGAATTGACCGACAGCGGAATACCTGTGCATTTTTTCACCGGAAATCACGACATGTGGACGTTTGATTATCTCGAAAAGGAAACAGGAATGACAGTTCATAAAAAACCTTTTGAAATAAAGTTACACGAAAAAACGTTTTTCCTTGCACACGGCGACGGACTTGGGAAAGACGATAAAAAATACATGTTTTTGAAACGCATGTTTTCGTGTAGACCGATTCAGCGCCTGTTTGCATTTCTGCATCCGCGCACAGGAATAGCAATAGCGCGAACATGGTCGAAACACAGCAGACTGAGCAAAGGTCTGGCTGAAACATTCAACGCAAATACCGACAGGCTGCTTGCCTTTGCAAAACAAAAACTTGCCGAAAAGCATATAGATTTTTTTGTATTCGGACACAGACATACGCCAATACAGCTGCAATTGCAAAACGACAGCCTTTTCACCATACTTGGAGAATGGATAAACGGTAAGGAATATGCTGTTTACGATGGTAAAAACCTCACAATGCATAAATTTGATATAAAAACCCTTTCCAACAGCCGCTAACATGCCGAAAGTATCACCGAGCCCTCGGCGGCGTTTTCAGAACATTCTGCAAGTATCACCGAGACCTCGGTGGCGTTTTCAGAACATTCTGCAAGTATCCCCGAGACCTCGGCGGCAGTTGCGGCACATTCTGAAAGTATCACCGAGCCCTCGGCGACAGTTGCGGCACATTCTGAAAGTATGCCCGAACCCTCGGCGACGTTCCTCGAAATGACATTTAAAGATTTAAAAAATTAAAGAACAAAACGTCATTGCATTCCCTGATTTGTTTATTTGCATTCCATTAGGAATGCATCGCTCGGTAGAAACGACATCTCTTTATGCATCACGTGCGGGTTGCCGCAAATGACTTGAAAAACCACCGCTGCTCCGCACGTAATCTTTGTTGCGGTGAAATTTCTACCGAGCGATGCATCCCGACGGGATGCAGGAAACCAATGAACAATAAGGTAATAAGGTTGGCGGGTGTGTGTTATGTTTTGCTACTAAGGTTGTTTTGTTTTTGAAATAAGGTGGAAATAAGGTTTTGTTGTATCGTCATCATATGTTTGCAAAAAAAAACGGAATGATTAAATTTGCATCAATAAAAATAAAAATAAAAATGAAAATAAACCAAATAATAATAAACGACAGAAAAAAGGGAAGGAAAAAAATTAAGCCCGTCATTGGCACAAAGATGCCGTTCGCAAAGCTAATTCCCTTCCCGC
>JAIRKV010000143.1 GCA_031259935.1 Prevotellaceae bacterium
GTAGGAATACCTTCGGTGCCTGCAAATACTTGCAGCGAAACCATGTCGCCGTCAATTTTTATTACCTGAGCCAAACGCCCGTCAACGGTTGCAAGTTCATCGTTTGTTATGTTTTGAGCGTGCAAACTCACCGTTGCCTTGGTAATTGCTTCGAGTTTTGTGTAAATTTTCTGAAATGCTTTTGCCATATATCTTATTTTTTGTTTATTGTAACAATATCCATTTATTCTCTTGTTTTTCTATTAATCCTTGCTTTTTTAATCTTTGTATCGCAGTTCTTGCTGCGTGTTTCCATTTTTTGCCAAAATGTACGCCATTTATTATTCTATCAACATCATCACACAAATCAGGATGAATTTCTTTTAGTAAATTATTTATATCGTTCTGTTCTAATGCTCCATTTGTCTTCAAAATATAAGCAATAGTTTTTTCAAATATTGGATGAATTTTTCCTCCTGTAATTTTTAATTCAATTAATTTTTCGTCTGCCTCATTTATTGCTTTGTTTAATAAAATATCAAGTTCTTTGTTTTTATGCTTTTCTTTTTTGTGATATATATCCTTGACTTTTTCCGTCAAACTACAATAATTTAGAATGTCATTAAGATTTACTAAAGCGCCTAAATTTCCATAATCTGTCAAATCATTCTTTATTAATGAAACAGTTTTTTTATCAAAAATATATGTGCCATATTCATAATTGTTAAAAAGTCCGCCAGCCGTTAAATTTCCTGATGTTATGATTGCTTCTGTATTGTCCTGTATATAAACTTTTGCGTGTAAGTTGGGTAAATGAAAAATTTGTACAAGATTTACATTGTCAAATATTTTTTTAAATGAATAAGGATTTGTTGCTCCTTGATAAATATTTTTTGAAGATAAGTTTGTGATAAATTTTACAAGTCCTTTTTCTTTAAACTCTTCTGGAATGGCATTTATCAAAAAATCTACGCCACCGTCAGAAATGTACGGGCTTGAAATTGTCAATTCAGAATGGACATTCTGAAACAAACAATTCAATTTATTATGCCAACCTTTTTGTAATACTTCCATTTGTCCCACTAATTTATATTTATTTTTTTAATATTCCTATATCGTCATTATAAATTTGCATTGCAATAATACCTTTTTTGTTGAGTTGTTTATTTGTTTGTATTTCTCCCTTACATTTTCGTTATTGCTGAATGTTGCGCTGAACATTGGGATAATTTCATACTTTCGGATGTTTCCGAAAGTCTCATCGAGACCTTTTTCATGTTTGCCGCAATATTGGGAAGCGTTATCGAAGGCTGTTTCATGTTTGCCGCAACAGTCGAAACCATCATTGTCGTTTTTAGATGATTTACATCGTTCCAATATTTTATATGCTTCTGTCATTTGTTTTGTATCTGTAATAATATTGAGCCTGCACTGCGCCGTACAATTCGTTCATTAATTCTATTCTATTCGTCTTTCGCTGATGTGTTCGTTCAACTGTGTTTCGTATTTTTTGAATTCACTGCTTTGGAATACGCTGTAATTCATTTGGCGCATATTGTTGATTATATGTTTGTAAAAATCTATACATTCGTTAAAGTTGTCAAAAGTAAATTTTGTTCGGCATATGTCAAGCACTTTTTCAAACATAAACTGTTGCCGTTTCAATGGCGCCGAAGCGTCTATCGCATCAAAGGCGTCCTGTTGCAGAATGATATAGTCTATAAGTTCCGATTTCCAGAAGCGGTCGTGGTATTCAACAGGAACGCTGTCGTCTCCCAGAATGTTTATCTGTTCGTAAGCTTCGCGTCCGCGCAAAACTATATTTTTGCCTTCGCTTACGTTTGCCGTCCAGTTTTCGCTGATTGTGCTGTTAAGATATTCGCATATTTCGGGATATTCGAGATATTTTGAATAACTGTCTACGGGGTCAACGGCAGGATAGCGTTTGCTGTCGGCTCTGCTTTGCGCCAGAGCGTAAAAACAGCGCGCCGCTTTTTTTGTAGATTCCGTAACGGGTTCTTTCAGGTTGCCGCCGGCAGGCGATACTGTTCCGATAAAGGTAACGGAGCCTGTTTGTCCGTTATTAAGGTAAACCAGACCTGCGCGCGAATAAAAGTTTGAAATAATTGCCGACAGATCCATTGGGAAGGCATCGGCGCCGGGAAGTTCTTCAAGTCGGTTGCTCATTTCGCGTAATGCCTGCGCCCAGCGCGATGTTGAGTCGGCAAGCAAAAGAACTTTGAATCCCATTGCGCGGTAATATTCGGCGATTGTCATTGCCGTATAAACCGATGCTTCACGAGCCGAAACGGGCATGTTTGATGTATTGCATATTATAATTGTGCGTTCCATCAGTTTGCGACCTGTGCGCGGGTCGTCGAGTTCTGGAAATTCGGTAAATATTTCAACAACTTCGTTGGCGCGTTCGCCGCAGGCTGCATTTATAATAATATCGGCGCCGGCCTGTTTTGCCAGAGCGTGTTGCAATACTGTTTTGCCGCAGCCGAAAGGTCCGGGTATAAATCCTGTTCCGCCTTCGGCTATAGGATTGAACGTGTCGATAATACGAACTCCGGTTTCCATTATTCTGAATGGTCGAGGTTTTTCTTTATATGCTGTAATTGCCTGTTTCACCGGCCAGCGCTGCACCATTGTTATGTTGTGATAGTTGCCGTTTTCGTCTGTAATGACGGCAATTGTGTCATTAATTTTATACAAGCCTTCGTTTGCTGTGGTTTTCACTTTGTATTTGCCTTTAAGTTTGAACGGCACCATTATTTTATGTTTCAGCCAGCCTTCGGTAACTTCACCAAGCCAGTCGGCAGCTATAACTTCGTCATTAACTTTTGCAATAGGAGTAAAATCCCATTCTTTTTCAGCATCAAGCGGAGCAGTATATTCGCCTCGTTTCAGGAATACGCCCGTCATTGACGCTAAATTGTTTTGCAGTCCATCATAATTGCTTGAGAGCAATCCTGGTCCGAGCGTTGCTTCGAGCATGTGTCCCTGAAATTCTACTTCGCAGCCTACGCTTAATCCGCGCGTGCTTTCGTATACCTGCACCTGTACTTTTTCGCCATCAACTTTTATAACGTCTGCCATCAATTTTATATTGCCTAATTTTATGTAGCAAACTTCGTTTTGTGCAACCGGTCCGTCAACTTTCACCGATACAAGATTGGCAATGATTCTTGTTACTTTTCCTGTCGTTTTCATTTATATTTTATTTTTATTTTCTGATATTTTTATGTCTTTTTTATTAAAAACCTTTTGTGTGTCGCAGGTTTTCATCAAGTCGTTTATAAGTTTTTTGAACATTTCTTTTCCAGTTTGTTTGTCGAGCGACAGCCATCGTTCAACAATATCTGCCTTTTGCATGAAAGCCAAAACGGCATCGATGTCAAAATAATTATAAACCGAAATTTCGTCTATTTTTTCCCAGCGAAACATGTCAATTCTGCGTTCGCGTTC
>JAIRKV010000184.1 GCA_031259935.1 Prevotellaceae bacterium
GTAAAAGATAACACACACATCCAACCTTATTAGCTTATTGTTCATTTGTTTCCTGCATCCCGGCGGGATGCATCGCTCGGTAGAAATTTCATCGCAACCAAAGGTTACGTGCGGAGCAACGACGGTTTTTCAAGTCATCTGCCGTAACCCGCACGTGATGCATAAAGAAATATCGTTTTTACCGAGCGATGCATTCCTGACGGAATGCGAATAAACAAATCAGGGAGTGCGGTGACGAAGCAATCCGGCATTTAATAATTTAAAGATTTAAAGACTTGAGATTATAGACATAGACAAACCAGAGAAGCAACACGTCATTGCGAGGAGCGCAGCGACGAAGCAATCCAGAAAGAACACAAAGCACAAATCTGGATTGCTTCGCTTCGCTCACAATGACGCGCTTCTTTAAATCTTTAAATTTTAAATTTATTAAGTCGCTGCGCTCCTCGCAATGACGTGCTGCTTGCTTTTATGTCAAAACAAAACCGACAGAAATAATGTTGTATTATTGCTGATTTTTTTTATTTTTAAGGAGCGATTAAATACTTTTTGTTTTCAGTGTACGAAGATTTTATAATCTACACTTTCTTTTTGTAAATCAAAAAAATATTATCTTTGTACATCTAAACAAATTTTACTGTACAGCATTAACATTGAAATGCAATGAAAAATATAAAAATACTGTTTTTGTTATTAACTGTTTGCATTATAGTTTATTTTATCATGCATGCGCCCGTATTGTTTATGTCCGAAAAAAAATTCGGCAATATAAATCAGGATGAAATAGACTTGATAAAAATAAAAAGCGATTCCATACAAACCGAACTGCAAAAAACGGAAGATGGAATATGGCTTGCCAATGGCAAATCGACAAATAAACAGATTATTGATAATTTAATTTATGCCTTATCGCATCAATATGCAGAATTTCCTGTGCCTTTAAATATCACAAAGCAGGTTATGGATAAAATCAATAAACAGGGATTGCAGGTAAAAGTTTTTTCAGGCAAATCGAAAAAATTGGATTTTAAAATTTCAACTTTTGACACGCTTTGTATTGGACTGGTTACAAACAAGAAACAGCCTTACGTTCTTTCCATTCCCGGATATGACGATAAAACTGTCGATTATATCAGTGCAAACGCATCATTTTATTTCAACAACAATGTGTTGAAATATCTGCCTTCCGAACTTGAAAGAATTACGGTGGAAAATATTGAAAATCCGTCGGAATCATTTATAATTTTTCAAGATTCTAAAAATCAGTTAATGCTGTTTGATATTGAAAATCAAAATTTTATAACTTCATTCAATGAAGCTAAAATACGTAATTATCTAAGTTATTTCAATGGAGTTGAATATACAAAAATGATTGATATTCCCAAACGCGAAAAAAATAATATTATAAAACGAAAACCGACTTTCAGATTAATCGTAAAAACAAATAAAAATAAAATATCTTTAACAGTAAAAAATATAGTTTTGAACAAACCGGCAGAAATATATGGACAGTTACAGTTAATTGATACAAATAATTTTTACCTGATAATGAATGATAATCAGGATATTGCGATTGCCAAATGGACAGACTTCGATATTTTATTAAAAAAATTATCAGATTTTGTTGATAAATAGTTTTATTTACAATTATGAAAAATAATAAAAAATTATTACTTTTGCTGCGATATATTATAATCTAATAATACATAAATAAAAAACATTATGAATTTTGTAGTATCAAGTAACGAATTACTGAATCGATTACAGACGATTAGCAAAGTAATAAGCAGCAAAAACAATTTGCCGATTTTGAATCATTTTTTATTTCAACTGAAAGGCGATGAACTTAAAATAACAGCCTGCGACATCGAAACAACCTTTGTTACAACAATGAAAATAGAAAATGTAATGTCGGAAGGTGAAATCGCAATTCCGGCAAAATTACTTACAGACTCGCTTCGTGAATTTTCAGACCAGCCTTTGGTATTTAAAGTTGACAACTCAACACTGTCAATCGAAATGCGCTGGAATTCAGGAAAATCCAATATTCTCGGAGCAGATGTCGATGAATTTCCGGCAATCCCGGCAATAGATGAAGAAACAAAATCAACATTGGAAATAACATCGGAAGCCTTGCTCGAAAGCATTACCAGCACTTTATTTGCAACTGCCGAAGACCAGCTCCGTCCGGTGATGAATGGCATTTATTTTGATTTAAGTCAGGAAAACAATAATCTTACTTTTGTTGCTTCTGATGCCCACAAACTCGTACGTTACATGCGTAATGATGTTACAATCGAAAAAACCGCATCGTTCATACTTCCTAAAAAACCTGCAAATCTTTTACGGTCGGTTCTTACAAAAGAAGAAGAGAATGTGAAAATCGAATTTGACGGAAAAAATGTTTTATTCTCGTTAGGCAACTATGTGCTTGTCTGTCATTTAATTGATGGCGTTTATCCAAGTTACGGTTCGGTAATTCCCAAAAACAATCCGAATAAAGTAACCGTCGACAGAATTGAGTTTTTGAACAGTATTCGCCGCGTTGCAACATTTTCAAGTCCTGCAAGCAATCTTATAAAACTGAAAATTGCAGGTAACGAATTAACATCTTACGCCCAGGATTTGGATTTTTCGATTTCGGGAGATGACCGTATTACCTGCCAGTACGATGGCGCCGATATGGAAATAGGCTTTAAATCTACTTTTTTGATAGAAATATTAGCCAATATAAGTTCGCAAAACGTACTGATAGAATTGGCAGATTCCAACAGAGCAGCGCTTTTCCTGCCTTTCGATAAATCGGAAAAAGACGATTTGCTGATGTTGCTAATGCCAATGATGATTGGATAAACAATAAAATAAAAATCGATGTAAGTATCCCGAACTTCACATCAACTTTAATAAATAAACACGAAGCAACAGGTTTTATATATGAATAAAATATATATTGCTTCGTGTTTTATAATAATAAATAAAATTACATTCCTAACATATTCATATATACAAAAATGAAACTAAATCTGAAAAATCCGGTTGCAGTTCTTGATTTGGAAACAACAGGTCTTGATATAGCAAAAGACCGCATAATAGAAATTTGCATAATAAAAATTATGCCAAACGGAAACGAAGACATGAAAATTCGACGATTTAATCCCACAATTCCAATATCGCCCGAAGCATCCGCAATACACGGAATTTATGACGAAGATGTAAAAAACTGTCCGACATTTCGCGAAGTAGCAAAAAACATGGCGGCATATATCGATGGTTGCGATTTTATCGGCTATAATTCCATAAAATTTGACATACCGCTGCTTGCCGAAGAATTTTTGCGCGCAGGAATAGACTTTGATTTCCGTAATCGCAAAATGATTGATGTACAAAATATTTTTCATAAAATGGAACAGCGAACGCTTGTTGCCGCATACAAATTTTACTGTAACAAAAATCTCGACAATGCGCACAGGGCCGAAGCAGATACCCGCGCTACAATCGAAGTGCTTGAATCTCAATTAGACCGTTATTCCGAACTGAAAAACGACATGGCATATCTGTCGGAATTTTCAACAAAATCGCGCAACGCAGACTATGCAGGACGCTTCGTTTACAACGACAAAGACGAAGTTATTGTAAATTTCGGAAAACACAAAGGACGCTTGCTTGCAGAAGTTTTGAAATTTGAACCAAGTTACTACGACTGGATGATGAACAGCGATTTCGCTTTGGATACCAAAAATATACTTACAAAAATTCGCATTGCGGAAATGAACAGATTGTTTTAGACAGGGAATGAAAATTTTTGTTGTCGAAAATAATTTTTCAAATATGACGCAAAATACTGCCGTTCCTGTATTTTCAATGCGTCCCGAAACATCGCTGCTGCGTAATAATCAAAACTTTTTTTTTCCCGAATTTAGCCGAAATATTGTTTGCGGAGTTTCTGTTTTTGTTCGTCTTTCGCGCATAGGACGCTGTATTTACAAAAAATTTGCAACCAGATATTATGAAGAAATCGGAGCAGCCATTTGCTTTACCGCTATTGATATGCTGCAAAGTTTACAAACCCGAAACCAGCCTGCCGATATTGCCCGCTGTTTCGATTTTTCGTTACCCGTAAGTCCGAAAACAGTTTCGATAAACGACATCAATCTTAATAATATTGATGTACAACTTAACATAAACGGTGAAATTTCGCAAAAATACAATACTTCTCAACTGCTTTTTGATACGGATGAAATAATATCCCGTATTTCGCAATACATAAGTTTTAAAATAGGCGATATAATTTTAATCGGTCTGCCTGATACGGCAATACAAATCAAAACAGGTTACAAATTGCAGGCATATCTGAACAGCATAAAAATGCTGGATTTTGAAATAGAATGATTTGAAAAAAAGCATTTTCTTACCGTCCTGATGTAAATTCCGCAAGGCACAATTCATTAAAAGCAATTTATTTCATTCTGCGCTGTGCTGTCGCCAAAATATTTCCTGTCATCTCAATATTAACATATTATCAATATTTTTACTGTGCAGGAATTTCATTTTATCGATTTAAAAAACATAAAAATTTAATTTTTAATTTTTACTGTTCAAATTTTTATTACTTTTGCAATCGATTTCAAACATGGTGAACGTAGCTCAGCAGGTTAGAGCATCGGATTGTGGTTCCGAGGGTCGTGGGTTCGAGTCCCATCTTTCACCCGATATTTTGCATAAAAACAAACTGTTATAAAAATCTCACCATTCTATTATTTTCAAACATAAATAAAACATCTGTTTCATTTAATTAGTCGCTCCTTAACAAATGGTGAAATCATTTATTATAAATATTTATAAATGCAAATTGTCGAATAAAAATACCGTGTTTTACGTACATACAAGCTAAAAGTCGGCAAAACAGGAACAAGTTTTTTCTTCTTCGTGTTCGTCATTGCGAGGAATGAAATGACGAAGCAACCGAAGCGCAGCGGAGCTCAACGGAGTTAATCCAGAATTGTTATTTTTTCTACCAACATTTTATCCCTAACGGGATATTTTTTTTTGTTTTTTCTTATTCATTATTAATCATTTTAATCACACAAATCAAAGTTCGGACGGTTTCTT
>JAIRKV010000115.1 GCA_031259935.1 Prevotellaceae bacterium
GATTTTTCGCCTTCGACAACAAATAATCCCAGTTCATCGCGAAATTTTTTATATTCAAGCGATTTTATGCGTTTTATTTTTTCTTTACCGAGCATTGATTTTTTAATATCTTAATATGCTTTATATTTAAACCATTCTGCAACTTGCGTATCATCAGGAGATTGTCTGACGTAAGTATATACTTCGCCACAGCCATTAAGTTTTATTGTATCGGCAGTACAAGAAATAAACGACCAATAAATACCATTTTCTTCAAACGAACACATATCCGGTTTAAATAAAGAATTATCAATTTCAACATCCGAAGCGCATACTTTCAAATTATCAGATTCCATTTCGGCGGTTTTTTCTTTCGCATTAATCATTAACCGTATGTTTTGCGCAAATACCGAACCGTTATTATTATGTCTTATGCGTGCGGCACGGCAATAAAGCATATTGGGAAAATCAGCAAAAATATAAACATGTTTATTTGTGCCGATTTCAATATACAAATTATCCATATCAAGATTATATTCAAATACTCCTGATTGCCAATTTTGTAAACATTCTCCAATATTTGATGTATTTGCAAACGGCATTTCATAAGGAGAACAGATTTCTATTTTTTCTACTAATTGTAATTTTTGGTTTTTATGATTTTGTGAAATTTTCAAATACTTGTCTTCTAATTTCGCAAAATCGCCAAATAAAATTCTTTCAGATGATTCGTCATTATAAGTTATCTTTTCGTATTCTTTGGTGTCTGTATCAAAAACAAATCCTGCAAAAAAATTACTGTAAACAGTATCTCCCTTACGTTCATTTTGTCTTAGCGTTACTGTTATTTTCTTTTCATTTCGCTCAAAAAATAATGTATATTTTTCGGTTTGAACAAGTTCACAATCCGCATTCGCCCAAACTCCATAATATGCAGTTAAATCGGCAATTAAATTTTGTTTATTACACCCGCATAATACAATAATAAACATAAACGGCACAAATATTTTTTTTATTGTTTTCATATTCATTTGTTTTTTCATACTTTTTTTGTTTTTATAAATTTAATTAAATATTTCCAAGTCTTTTCTACATATATAACGTATAAAAACGATATTTGATGCATCAAACAGGCAAAAAAAATCATTTTTTAAATTAAACATTTTATAATGAGGGAAATAAAAATGTTAAAATTAATATCCAAGAATTTTCAGCATTGAGCGAAACGATTGTTCTTTGCTGAAAAGACGCGTGTAATATTCGCCGTTTTTGTCGCGGTCGATAATTATATGTTTTGGCGCTGGTTGCAAACAATGTTGTATGCCGCCGTAACCGCCCAGCGATTCTTGATACGCTCCCGTATGAAAAAATCCTATATACAATGTTTCGTCTTTATTATATTGAGGCAAAAATATTGCATTTGAATGTGCTTCGGAGTTGTAATAATCCTGACTGTCGCAAGTCAATCCGCCGAGAATGACACGAGTATATTCGTGATCCCATTTATTGATTGCAAGCATTATAAAACGCTGTTTAAGTCCCCATGTGTCGGGAAGATTGGTAATAAACGAACTGTCAATCATATACCAGCGTTCGCGGTCGTTTTGCTGTTTCTGTCCGAGAATCGAATAAATAACAGCGCCGCTTTCGCCAACTGTGTACGAACCAAATTCGCTGAATACATGAGGTTCGGGAATATCATATTGAGTACAGATGTTTTTTATCTGTGCAATAATTTCTTCCGTCATGTATTCGTAATCATAGTCGAACTGCATGGATGTTTTTATGGGAAAGCCACCGCCGATATTAAGTGAATCAAGAGTTGGACATATTTTTTTCAATTCGCAGTAAACTTTTACACATTTTGCCAATTCGTTCCAATAGTATGCATCATCTTTTACGCCTGTATTAATAAAGAAATGAAGCATTTTCATTTCAAAGGCAGGATTTTTTTTGATATGATTTTCGTAAAACGGTACAACATCGCTGTAACGTATTCCAAGGCGCGAAGTATAAAATTCAAACTTGGGTTCTTCTTCGGCTGCAATTCGAATACCTAATTTGCATTTACTGGTAACAAGTTCGCTGAGCGAGTTGAATTCGAGCATATTATCGAGAATTGGAATGCAATTTTTCCAGCCTGCATTTACCAGATTTGCAATATTTTCAATATATTGCTGTTTTTTAAATCCATTGCAAACTACAAATATATCTTTATTCACAATACCCTGATTGTAAAGTTCTTCTATTATATTTATGTCAAAAGCCGACGATGTTTCGAGATTTATTTCGTTTCTTAAAGCTTCTTCGAGAACAAATGAAAAATGAGAACTTTTTGTACAATAGCAATAATGGTAATCTCCATCATAGTCAACTTTTGCCATAGCCACATTAAACAGTCGTTTTGCTTTCTGTATTTGCTGGCTTATTTTCGGAAGATATGTTATTTTAAGCGGTGTTCCGTATTGCTTAATGATATCCATTAATGGAATATCATTAAAGTACAATTCATTATCTTCAACTTTAAATTCCTGAGTTGGAAATTCAAAAGTTTGTTCTATTAAGTCAATATATTTGTTTTTCACTGTATAAAGTAATTAATTTAAATTGAACATTTTTTATCAATCCGATTAACTCGGATTATTAATTTTTGCACAAAAGTAACAATATTTTTTTGATTTCATACAGTCGTTCCTTATAAATAAAAAAAG
>JAIRKV010000087.1 GCA_031259935.1 Prevotellaceae bacterium
CTCCAAATCAGACGGCAAAAGGCGGAGTGATTGCCGATGGCGTAAACGCCGAACTCGACGAACTTAGAAATATAATCCGCAACGGTAAAAAATATCTGCTCGAAATTCAGGAAAGAGAAATAGAACGCACAGGAATAACATCGCTGAAAATAGGATTCAACAACGTTTTCGGATATTATATTGAAGTAAGAAATACGCACAAAGACAAAGTGCCTTCCGACTGGATACGCAAACAAACGCTTACCGAAGCCGAACGCTATATTACGGACGAACTTAAACACTATGAAGAAAAAATTCTTGGCGGCGAAGAAAAAATGATTGTCATCGAGCAGCAAATATTCGACGATTTGATTGCAAACATTCTCGAATTTGTTGTTCCCGTTCAGCTGAATGCTTCGCTGATAGCAAAACTCGACTGTCTGCTTGCCTTTGCCACTCTTGCCGCAAAATCGAACTATTGCAAACCCGAAATAACCGATGGCGATGAAATTGACATAAAACAGGGACGCCATGCAGTAATAGAAACGATGATACAGCCCGGAACTTATGTTGCAAACGATGTTTTTCTCGACAGCAGCGACCAGCAAATAGTAATTATCACAGGTCCCAACATGTCGGGAAAATCGGCAATACTGCGGCAAACGGCGCTTATAGTTTTGCTTGCGCAAACAGGATGTTATGTTCCGGCGCAGTCGGCAAAAATCGGTATTGTCGATAAAATTTTTACGCGAGTCGGCGCATCCGACAATATTTCGCAGGGCGAATCTACATTTATGGTCGAAATGCTTGAATCGGCAAGTATTTTGAATAATCTTTCTTCGCGTTCGCTGGTATTGCTCGACGAAGTCGGTCGCGGAACAAGCACCTACGATGGAATTTCAATTGCATGGGCAATGGTCGAATACATTCACGAACATCCTGCGGCAAAAGCAAAAACGCTGTTTGCAACACATTATCATGAACTCAACGAAATGGAAAAATCGTTTGCACGCATAAAAAATTACAATATTGCGGTGAAAGAAATAAACGGCAAAGTGATTTTTTTGCGCAAATTTGTGAAAGGCGGCACGGAACACAGTTTTGGTATTCACGTTGCCGAAATGTCGGGAATGCCAAAAAGCGTTGTAGCGCGCGCCGAAGAAATTTTAAAAGAACTTGAAAAAATCAACAAAAAAAATCCTCTCGAAAAATCAATAAACGAAATTGCCGAAACCCGCAGCGGATACCAGCTCAGTTTTTTTCAACTCGACGATCCTGTATTGAGACAAATACGTGATGAACTGAAAAATCTTGAAATAAACAACCTTACTCCAATAGAAGCGCTGAACAAACTTAATGAAATAAAGAAAATTTCAGGACTTTAGACTTTGAAGCAGATATAAAACTTTCGATTTTTACAGGATATATTTTATTGTGCAAATAAACGGTCAAAGCGCATTTTCGTCAAATTTCCATTCGCCGTTTTCTTTGATTAAATTAACACTGTTTTCAAAAGAATCATATTCTCCTTTTACCTGAGATATTTTTATAACGACACTTGCCGAATTTTTATCTTCCGAAATCTTTTCAGAAATAATTTCAATTTTTGCATCTTTTATTTTTAAAATAAAATCTGCCGCATCATTGGGATTTTCTTTCATGTCCTGTTCTTCCTGTTCAAGACGGGAAAGACGTTCTGATGCAAGATGCTTTTTCATAGTTGCAAAATCAAGATTTTGAATTGCAACAAACATTATTTTTACAACGTCTTTCGGCGTTTTTGGCGCACCGCATGATACAATCAGCAAACATGCCGACATTAAAAGAATCAGTTTAGTTAGATTTTTCATTTTACTGTTTTTTTATAATTAACGACACAAATATACATGAAAATTTCGGAATATCAATCTTTTATTAAAAAACTTGTATTATTATTTTAAAGAAAATTTATGAAAACATGCAGATTTCATATGTACAAATGAATTATAAGCAACCATTATTTGCGTTTATTCTATCAGTTGTAAATTTTTTCTTAATTTTTTGTCAATTACAACTGTTTTTGAAAATCTGTCGTGCCATCCGATACTCTTACCCAAATAGGATAACGCCTCAAATGGAATAATTCTGCACACTATTCTTATGAAAACATTAGTAATGGCAGTTCCATCCGAATTGACCACTTTTGTATTCGTAATTAATTTACCCGCAGTAGTTTTAAAAGCTCCTTCCGTTATCGAATAATAACAAATGTATATTAATAAAAATCCGATAGAAACAGAAACATTAAACAATAAATAAAATAGAATCTCTATAATACTTACAATACACATGTCAATAATAAAATTGAAAAACCGTTTTGTTTTTGAAGCAAGAATTTTATTTGTTTTAATTTGTAAGACATCCGTGTTTTTTTTAAGAAACAGTTCTAATTTACCTTTAATATTTTCAGGTATTTCAACTTTGGCATTTTCTTCGAAAGATATTTGTTTCAAACGACTAAAATAATTTGTCAGTCTGTAAAGATTATCGTTTTCCAAACCAAAATATATCGGATGTTCAAATGCATTTATTTTAAGTATCGAATATCTGTTAAATTTCATTAATGCCACGTGTTTCAAATCTTTATAGTTGATTGCAAACTTCTTTGAAGAAAAATGTTTATATAATCCCAATATAATTCCTTTGGGTCTTTTTTTTACATGAACTACTGCACGCACGTCTTTTTGATCCTTTCCGTTAAGATATTCGTCAAAATATTTAATTCCGGATATATAAATCAGCCTGCCCGCCAGCGTATCGTCATCAGCCAAAAAAAACGTTTTGCCAACTTCTTTATTGATTTCTCTTTTTGTCATTTCATTTTTATTTGTTAAATTCCATTATACATGCCGTAATCATCAAGCATGCCGACATTAAAAGAATCTGTTTTGTCAGATTTTTCATTTTAGTGTTTTTTTATAATTCGGCACAAATATACATGAAAATTTCGGAATACACACAGCCCGATAAAAATTTTTTGCCGTCATTGCGAACTGCGAAACAGTGAAGTAAACCAATATTTAAAGATTTAAAAAAGCGCCACGTCATTGCGAGGCGGAACGCCGAAGCAACCGAAGCGCAGCGGAGCTCAACAGAGTTAATCCAGAATTATTATTTTTTCTACCAACATTCTATACATTTTTTTGTTTTTTATTATTCATTCATTTTTATTGCTTTTGTTCATAAATTGTAAAATTTGATTGCGTAATAACGAAATTACAACTTTTGGCAATCTGTTGCAGGTTGCCTTTTTTAATGCCGAATTTTTAGTCGATCGGCAGCGATTTTTTTGCATTTTTTATTTTCGGTACTTTTTGTTTCATTTTTTTTATTACATTTGCATTATGTTAATAAATTTTATTCAAATATTACTTTCGGATTGTTACCGTTATATAAACCTTAAAAAACGGGACGATTTTCACATTTCATAAACATTGAATCATTCGATTTCATTTTAAATCATAAAAATAATAACATAAAATATAATAATTTAATTTAATACAAAAATTATGGATTTACCATTTGCAGAATCATGGAAAATAAAAATGATTGAACCTATACGTAAAAGCGCCCGAAGCCAGCGCGAGCAATGGCTCAAAGAAGCTAATTATAACGTTTTT
>JAIRKV010000160.1 GCA_031259935.1 Prevotellaceae bacterium
TACATTAAAAAAATCGCAGTAAATATTTCGTCAAAATTATAAAATTTTCCGAAACTTCAAAAATTAAATTTCCGTTACAGACGTAATATTCTTATTTGCTGTATTATAATAACTCTTACGAACGCAGGCAGTGTTAAAATTTCACAGATAAATGTTCAAATACCGATTTTGCAATAATGATTTATGACTGCAAATTTTCAATTTTTTAAACTGCAATGCAGATTTGTTATTCACCATTTAAGATTTAATAATTTAAATATTTAAAAATTTAAGGAAGAACACGTGAGGCAAAACAGAGAAAAAAACGTCATTGCGAGGAGTGAAATGACGTGCTTATTTCTTTGCCTCTGTCTGTAATCTTTAAATAATTTAAATTATTAAATGCTCCTCGCAATGACGTGCCGGTTTTTTTCGCCACAGGTCGACGCTCAAAGGGATTTTGGGACTTTTATCTTTAAAAATGTCAGAATTGTTTTTATGCAAAATTTCTCAATTTTTACAGGTTATTCGACATCAAAATATTAATTTGCCGCAATGAATTATAATTTTATTATCTTTGTAAATAAAAAAAAGAAAATGGAAACAGAATCTACACGACAGCAAAAGGTTGCAAGGCAGTTGCAAAAAGATTTAAGCGAGATTTTTCAACATCAGGGAATGAGCGCTTACGATGGCGCAATGATTTCGGTAACGGGCGTGAGAATAAGTTCCGATTTGAGTTTTGCAAAGGTTTTTGTCAGCATTTTTCCATCGTCAAAAACCGAAAATGTAATGAAAATCATTTCGCGCAATATAAAATCTATCAGGATGGAGATAGGAAAGCGCGTAAAAAATCAATTACGGATTGTTCCCGAAATTACTTTCAATATTGACGATTCTCTTGATTATGTCGAAAAAATTGAAAGCTTATTGAAAACATAAACGTTATTTTATTGTTAAAAAACAAAATTACAAATGAATTTTCCTGTTTTTATAGCGCGCCGATATCTGTTTGCAAAAAAAACGCATAATATTATAAACGTTATTTCGTATATAAGCGTTATCGGCGTTGCAACAGGAACGCTTGCTCTAATAGTAATACTGTCGGTAGCAAACGGTTACGACAGTTTAACCAAGAAATTGTATTCGGTATTCAGTCCCGACATTCGTATTTCGGTAACAGAGGGAAAAACCTTTGTATCAGATTTATCCATGCTCGAAAAAATAAAAAATGTAAAAGGCGTTTTAGACTGTTCGCAGGTAATAGAAGAAAATGTTTTGATAAGTTATCAACTTGATAATAATTATGTAAAAAGGTCTGCTACGCAAAGCATTGCTATAATGAAAGGTATAGATGAAAATTATGAAAATGTTTCGGGAATAACACGGAAACGAATAGACGACAACAGCGAACATTCTTTTATTGCATCTGGCGAATTTCAACTTTGGTATTCCGATATGCCACAGACAGTTATCGGTATAGGAATAGCGCAAACGCTTGGCATTAATCTGAATTTTCTTGTTCCGCTGGAGGTTTGGATTCCCAAACGCGGAGTAAAAGTCAACATATCCAATCCGCTTGATGCAATGGTAGTTGACTACGTATATCCGGCAGGAATTTTTGCAATAGAACAGGCTTTTGACAATAATTATTTTTTTGTTCCGATTGATTTCGCCCAGGGCATATTAAATTATACCAACGGCGAAATTTCGGCGCTCGAAATAAAAACAGATTCGACAGCAAATATCAACACAATTCAAAAAGAAATCAAAACCATTGTCGGAGAAGGTTTTGATGTAAAAAACCGCCACCAGCAAAACGAAACGCTGTATAGAATGCTGTCGTCGGAAAAATATGCAATATATCTGATACTTGTTTTTATTATTACGCTTTTTGCATTCAACATAATAGGACTGATATCAATGCTGATTGTTGATAAGCAGAAAGATATCAACACATTGAAAATACTTGGCTCCGACAATAAAACGATAAAGCAAATATTTTATTATCAAGGTTGTATGATTGCGACAGGCGGAGCAATGGCAGGTTTGATATTGGGCGTAATTCTGTGCCTTGTGCAGCAGTATTTTAAAATCATAAAATTACCGAACATGTTTATTATCGACGCTTATCCTGTTGAAATTCATGTCGGTGATATTTTCATGGTTTTGGCATTTGTTTTTGCAGTCGGTTTTGCAATGGCGCGCCTGCCGATTTGGTATCTGTCGAAAAAAATGAACTGGTAATTAAAATAGTAACATACGTAAATTATTAAAATACAAATATTAAACATATAAAATAATAGAAAAATGAGTATAATTAAATAAACATCAATTTTAAAAATAGAGATGAAATAACATAAAAGCGTTAGCTTAATTCTTGCTTTTGAAATTTAGCCATTTCATTGCCATCAGGAAATAAAGTGTAAACGCTCACGAGAATCGTGAGCGTTATTCATTATTTGGTGGCAAAGGTCGGCTAAAACCTCAAAAGCAAATAAGAAAGATTAAGTTCGCGATTTTTCATTTATAAAACAAAAGCAATATGAATTATGACATGCAAAATACAAAATCAATAATGATAACAAACAGAAATATTACAAAACAAATTATTGTTTCTGAAATAAGTCATATTGTTTGCGATGCGTATTTATGCGACATATTCGCACAAAACGAGAAATTTACCTGTTCGAAACTGTTTAAATATTTTGAAATGGAACTGGCTGATTATGGTTTTATACGAATAAATCACAATATACTTGTAAACGCCAGATATATAAAATGTATAAACAATAAAACACGAATTGTAATATTAAAAAATGACACAGAATTACGTATATCAGTTAGACGATGGAAGTTTTTCAAGAAAATTATTATGAATTTATAATCAAAATTACATTTATTAATAAATAATATACACTTATTTTAAAAATCAGTACACTTATTAAATTGTTTTGGACACATTGTTGTTTGCCGCATTAT
>JAIRKV010000197.1 GCA_031259935.1 Prevotellaceae bacterium
CAATTTTATGCATTTGTATGTAATCTGATATTTTCATGCTATCTTTGCAGCAAAATATTAAATAATAAAATTAATGAAAGCATATATTTTTCCCGGTCAGGGCGCTCAATTTACAGGAATGGGCAACGACCTTTACGATAACTTTGTTCAGGCAAAAGAAATGTTCGAAAAAGCAAATGAAATTCTTGGTTTTCGCATTACCGATTTAATGTTTGCAGGAACAGATGCCGAACTTAAACAAACCAAAGTTACTCAACCTGCAATATTTATACATTCGGTAATTCTTGCAAAATCGCTTGCCGATTTCAAACCTGATATGGTTGCAGGACATTCGCTTGGCGAATTTTCGGCGCTTGTTGCCGCCAGAGCAATGTCGTTTGAAGATGGATTGAAACTTGTTGCCGCACGTGCAAATGCAATGCAAAAAGCCTGCGAAAAAGAACCATCGACAATGGCGGCAGTTATCGGCTTGGACGATGCAAAAGTTGAAGAAATATGTGCAAACACTGATGGCATTGTTGTTGCTGCAAATTATAACTGTCCAGGGCAGTTGGTGATTTCGGGAACAACAAGCGCTGTTGAAACAGCCTGCACAAAATTGAAAGAAGCAGGAGCACGGCGTGCGCTTGTTTTGCAGGTAGGAGGAGCCTTTCACTCGCCATTGATGGAATCGGCGCGCATTGAACTGAAAACGGCGATTGAATCAACGCAGTTTGCTTCGCCTGTCTGTCCGGTTTATCAAAACGTGGATGCAAAACCTTATACAGATGCGAATATAATTAAGGAAAACCTGATACAGCAACTTACTTCGCCTGTGCGCTGGACGCAAACCGTGCAAAACATGTGCGCCGACGGCGCTACCCGTTTCATAGAATTAGGACCGGGTACGGTGTTGCAGGGTTTGGTAAAAAAAATCAACAGTAACGTAGAAGCAGAAAGCAAACAAACTGTATAATACAGCAAAATGATATGCTTGTCCTTTGGCAATCAAAGAATTAAATAGAATTTATTAATTCAAAAGAAAATGAAAATAATTCACATGCTGGTTTTTTCCGTTTTTTCGATTTCATTTATTTATGCTCAGGAAAAAACACTAAAAGAGCAGGCTTTAGACGAATTCAAAAAGGAACATTACAGCGAAGCCATCGCTTTGCTGGAAAAAGCGGCGGTCGAATCACCCGACGATGCCGAAGTTTATTATTATCTCGGCTGGTTCAATCATTACAGAGCATACGACAGCCGTCCGCTGCAAGGATACGATTTTGCATATTCGGAAAAAATATTCGGATACTTGGAAAAAGCCATTGCATTGAATCCCAAATATGGAGATGCAAAGTATTTTTATGGAGCAGAATGTAGCGCAAATGCGTTCAATGCCATGTACGATTATGATTTGAACAGATTGAAATATTTTTATCGGCAAGCATTTGAAAAAGGCGCATATCCTGCATGGCTAATAGAATTTGGAAAAAATTTAATGAATTCATGCGACAAAAATGCAATTCTTTTTACAGGAGGAAACGCCGATTTTGATATTTGCATGTATCTGCAACTGCATCAAAATTACAGAACAGATTTAACAGTAGTACCTTTGGGAAATATCGACAGACCATGGTATGTTAAATTCCTTAAAAACGGACTTAAAGATGGCGTAAAAAAAATAAACATTCGTCTGAATGACAGGCAAATTATGGATATTCACCCATTCAAATGGGATACAACGGAAGTTGCTGTTCATGTGTCAAAAGAGATGAAAGAGGAATTTAACCTTGCCGCCGATTACCAAATGAAATGGAGCGTTGAACCCGATTTGATTTCAAACCGTATGCACGCCAAAATAGAAAGCGAACAGGCAAAGAAACGGATTTACATCAGTCCGCAACGGGCAATTTTACTGCATATAGTTGAAAACAATTTTGCCCTCCGTCCTGTTTATTTTTCCAATTTTGCCGAATCTACATTTTACGGCGGACTGAATTCTAATTTTCAAAACTGCGGATTAACTTCACGATTAACGCCTGTTGAAACCGGCAATACCGATAAATCTTGCGATGTGAACAAATTGGAATTACTGCTTAAATCCGAAAATTTCAAATATCTTCCGACTTTGAAAACCGATGATATTCCTCGAATATCGGGAGCTGTATTCATATACCATATAACTTTCAGGTTGCTTGCGCAAAAATATAAACAGAACGGGCAAATGGAAAAACTGGAAAAATTGATTGAACTTTACAAATCAAGTATGGCTATCGGATTAGATGAAGAATACGAAGCCGAAATTTTAGAAGAAATGGAAACGCTGCGTGACGATTGAAAATACTTCAATCTGTTCATTTGGAAGCAGTGTCGTTGTTGTAACCTTTGCATTTTCCGCACCTCTTTGTTTTCTAATGCAGCCGTACGGAAATATCAACATTTCACAGAACAATACGGGCAAAATATGAATACCGAATTTTGTTGGAAATTTTTATGTGTTTGTGTATAATTGAGAATTTAATGCTAACTTTGCCGACTTGTTTTTTAATCTAATGACATCTGTAAAGGTAAAAAAATATTTTTTGTTTTGTTTGCTGCTGATTACAGCAATCAATATTTTTGCACAAAACTGCAACAGCGATTCCGTTGTATTGAAAATACTGGAAAATGAGTGTTCTGCAATGCCTGCAACGTATAACAACAGCATAAAACTGTTTAGCAACGGAGCGGCAAAATTCGAAGATATGTTTGCCGAAATCGCAAATGCAAAACATCATATACATCTTGATTATTTCAATTTCAGAAATGATTCTATAGGAAACGCTCTTTTCGACCTGCTCGCAGTCAAAGCTCAAGAAGGCGTTGAAGTTCGCGCCATATTCGATGCTTTTGGAAATTCGTCGAACAATCAGCCTTTAAAGAAAAAACATCTCAAAAAGATTCGTGAAAAAGGTATTCAGATTCATAAATTCAAACCTGTAAGATTTCCGTATATCGATAATTTTTTCAATCGCGACCATCGTAAAATTGTTGTTATCGATGGACATATTGCCTACATGGGTGGAATAAATGTTGCCGATTATTACATAAAAGGATTGCCGGAAATTGGCGACTGGTACGATATTCATATACGTGTTGAAGGTGATGCTGTTGTACAGTTGCAGGATATGTTTCTTAAACTGTGGAATAAATCGACAGAGCAAAATGTTGGCGGCGAACAGTATTTTCCTCCTGTTGATTCCGCTTTTTCGGGCGATAAAACGATGATCATTATTGACAGAACGCCCAACGAAACTCCAAAACAAATGCGCTGCGCTTACGCTGTGGCAATCAGAGAAGCCCAGAAATCAATAAAAATAATAAATCCGTATTTTCTTCCCGTTCACAAAGTTAAAAAAGAATTGAAAAAAGCCATAAAACGGGGCATAGATGTAGAAATAATGATTCCGGCAAAATCGGATATTCCGTTTACTCCCGATGGTTCTGTTTACGTAGCACATTCGCTAATGAAGCGCGGAGCCGAAGTTTTTTTGTTTGATGAAGGTTTTCATCATTCAAAAATTATGATGGTCGACAGTCTGTTTTGTACCGTCGGTTCGGCTAATCTTGACAGTCGCAGTCTGCGTTACGATTACGAAGTAAACTCATTTATATTCGACAGGGAAATTACCGACAGCCTTACTCATATTTTTGAAAATGATAAAAATCGAAGCACAAAACTTACTCCCGAAGTCTGGAAAGAACGTTCGTGCTGGAAAAAATTTGTAGGCTGGGTTGCACGTCTGCTTACGCCGTTTTTATAACAAACTGGCAACAAAAAAGAGAAGCGGCAAAAAACGGGAGAAAAGTCAAAAACATCACTTTTTTGTCAAATCAGTATAAATATCAAACAGTTGCTTTGCAGCTTTGAACGAACTTAATTTATCAGACAATACTGCATTTTCATAATCGGCAAGTTTTTCTTTTATACACGGATTTTGATAAAAATTATCATGCAGATACGAATTTATGGTTTCGTACATCCAGTATTTCGACTGTTGCAATCTGTTTTTTTTGAAATATCCGTTTGTTTTTGTAAAATTTATATATTCGTTTATAACATTCCATATTTCGGTCAAACCCGTATTGGCGTTAGACGAACATGTAAGCGTTTTCGGTATCCAGCCCGATTCGGACTGCGGCAGAAAATGCATTGCGCTCTGATATAAAATACGCGCCTGTTCGGCTTTGACAATATTTTCGCCATCGGCTTTTGTGATAGCGAGCAAATCGGCCATTTCTATTATTCCGCGTTTTATGCCCTGCAATTCGTCCCCGCCTCCCGAAATCAAAAGCAGCAAAAAGAAATCGACCATAGAATGTACGGCGGTTTCTGATTGTCCTACTCCTACTGTTTCGATAAAAACCACATCAAAGCCGGCAGCTTCGCAAAGTATAAGACTTTCGCGTGTTTTTCGGGCAACTCCGCCAAGCGAACCCGCCGACGGGCTCGGACGGATGAATGCATTTTCGTCGGCACAAAGCGTTTCCATGCGCGTCTTGTCGCCAAGAATACTGCCTTTCGAGCGTTCGCTGCTTGGATCTATTGCAAGCACTGCAAGTTTGAATCCTTGCGCTGTAAGCATTTTTCCGAATGTTTCTATAAAAGTAGATTTTCCAGCTCCCGGAACGCCTGTTATTCCTATTCGTATCGAATTTCCCGAATACGGCAAACAGCGTTCAATAACTTCCTGTCCCAATGCATAATGTTGAGGCAAAGAACTTTCAACCAGTGTTATGGCTTTGCTCAACATCGTAATATTTTTAGATAAAATACCCTCAACAAACTGATCTGCTGAAGGTATTTTTTGCTGAAATTTCTTAAATCGTGATATTGCATCAGGATTCACTATCGGCGGTTGTTCCACGCCATCATTTACCTGTAATGCGCTTTTTTCAAGAAATGTATCGTTCATTACAAATTTATTCTATAACGGTTCCTCTCAATGCAACATTCGAAACAGGACTTGATGATGAATTAGTTATAATTTCAATGTTGAAATCCTGAGGACCTTTCAATTTCTTAGTATTCAAAACAACTTTTATAATTCCTTCTTCTCCGGGTTTTACTGTTTTCGGGAATGTAATTTTAAGATTATCGTTATCCGAGTTTACAACATTAGTTGCCAGTATTTGCAAATCAGCCTGACCTGCATTTTTGAACTTATATTCGTTCGACACTACCGAACCCTGTTTGATATTGCTGAACGTGTAATTATTGTTCATAAAATTCAAAACAGGTTTTGCAGCGCTCTGGTCGCCTGATGCTGCCGGTATAAGAGTAATTGTAGATGTTAAGGTTTCCGGTAATTTTTTGCCATTGACAAACACTTCAATTTCTTTTATACTTGTGCCGTATTTTGAATTTTTTGTTTGAGCGTATGTGGCTTTTATTACTCCTTTTTCCTTTGGCTGAAGCGTTACGGGTTGAATTTTTAAATAATCGGGAACATTTTTAAAAGTTATTTCAACAGGAGTTTCACTGCTGCTGCAAACTTTTATTTCGCTCGACTTGTTTTCTTTTTCGCTTATTACAACACGGCTGAATGCAAATGCTTTTTCCGACAGTCGTATTCCTTCCAGCGCAACAGGAAATTCTTCTTCAACAGTAAGCGGTTCTTTAACCACTGTGCCTGATATTGTCAATGATATCATTTTAGGATCGCCGTTGCTTGTTACGTTAAGATTTTTCTTAAAATATCCCGGACGTCCTGCAGGACGATAAGTTGCATCAACAAATCCCTGTTCGCCCGGCGCTACTAGTTCCTTTGTCCATGCAGGAGTAGTACAACCGCATGATGCCGTAACATTTTGTATTTTTACAGGCGCATCGCCCTTGTTGGTAAATACGAAACGATGCGTTACATTTCCGCCTTTTTCGGGAACGTTCGACCCGAAATTGTGCGATGGATTTTCAAATACTATTTTTCCTGTCTGGGCATTAACTGCTGCGAATGTAAATAATAAAATCGACGGTAAAAATATTGATTTTAATAAATTTTGCATTTTATTTTTAATCATCATATTCATAATGTAACTTTTATTTTTGACCATCCGTAATTTCTTCTGTTTTCAGTTCGTCAACTACAGGAGTTTCTTCAACTTTCGGCTCGCTGACAACAACGCCCGATATTATCAGCGAAATGGTTTGAGGATCGCCATTGTTTGTTACCGTTAACGATTTGGTAAAATTTCCCAAACGATTTGCCGGACTGTAAGTTGCATCAACAAATCCCTGTTCGCCCGGCGCCACCGGTTCCTGCGTCCATGCAGGAGTTGTACAGCCGCATGATGCTTTAACGTTTTGTATTTTTACCGGCGCATCGCCTTCATTGGTAAATACAAAACGATGCGTTACATTGCCGCCTTTTTCGGGAACGTTCGACCCGAAATTATGCGATGGATTTTCAAATACTATTTTCCCTGTTTGCGCATTGGCTGTTGCAAAGGCAAACGATAAAACTGCCACTGACAGTACTGATTTCAATAAATTTTTCATTTTTTCTTTATTTTAAGTTTATAATTTTTTAATTTCATTTTAAGCCACAAAGTTATACTTTATTATTTATTTCTCTGGCATTTTTAGACATTTTTAAATATCATTAATATTAGTTGTTGTTAAATATAGTTAATTATCATTTAAATATTCCTGTTGAATTTCAATGTTTTACCTTTAAAAAATCAAACAGATATTATAAATATTTTGATAAATTGAATGTTTGATATACTTTTGTAAGATGTTTAATTAAAAATTTAATAAAAATGGCTTACAAAATCAACGAAAACGAATGTACGGCTTGCGGAACCTGTGCAGGCGAATGTCCTGTCGAGGCTATTATTCCGGGAGATGTTTATTCTATCGACCCAACAATTTGTACAAGTTGTGGAACTTGTGCCGATTCCTGTCCGATTTCAGCTATCAGTCCGGAATAAAAACAGTATTGTTTTTGAATATTCAGAATGGTCGTTACTTTGTGTGGCGACCTTTTTTAACATCAGCAAAAACTGCCTGCCTTTCGTTTAAGCCGATTTTATCAGTTCGGCGAACGTATTGTTAATCCTGTTAAGCATAATTCAATTTTCATACATTATAAATTTTAATTTGCATTTTTTACACATAAGACGTACAAATACCGATAATGTTACAAAATAATCGAAAAAACCATGCAGGTTGGTCAATAATATTTTTTTTGTTCGTCATCCTATTTTAGTCGCTCCTTATACTCATCCACTATCAAAACAGCCTGAAATATAAAGGTATTTTATTGATAATCAGTTTATTCAGAAAATATTTTAATGCAAATGGCGATATGCCGCTTGTAACGGCTGTTGATATACAGGAAATGGACGGCAATTATAACGTGCGTACACTTACTGCATCGGGGGAAGTTTTTGAGC
>JAIRKV010000233.1 GCA_031259935.1 Prevotellaceae bacterium
GCATCTTTTTCTGTTGTCATGTTCAATTTCAGCCTGTCGGAATATTGCCACGTATAACGTGCATAAAGCGACAGCGGCGTACCTCGAAATTTTGTTGTTGCATCGTCCCTGTAGCCTGCCTGCTTTTCGAGCAACTGTTTGGTTCTGACAATAATTTGATGTTTGCCGCGCCTTATCATATCTGCAAATTTTGCAGTGTCCGACCTTGCCGAATATTCATAATCAGATGCAACGCTGACAAAAGGATAAAGACTTTCGGCAAGCGCATCGTCAAATCCGTGAACAAAAGCAAGTTCATATTTGCTCATCATTTTTCCGTTATTCCTTATGTACTCCAAAACAGAAGAAATCTGAAAATCGCTCAGTATGTACAACTGTTCCAAATCGGCTCGTGTTGCTGTGTTTAAATCAACAGGATTATTCAATAAATTTGCAAACTGTTCGTATAACTGTTCCAAATCAACTTCCGAATTTTCTTCTTCACCGGATGCGGCAACATCTTCAACCAGACTGATAATTATTTTTATCGGGTCGATTTCATTTTCCTGAGCGACGGTTTTTATGCAGGTCAGTATCAAAAATAATATGACGGAAAAAGTTTTCATTTTCTGTTTAATTTATAAGAAATACTTATACTGCTTATATTTCCAAGCACATTGTGATAACTGTAAGCAACATCAAAGTTTATCTGTTTGTAGCGATAACCTGCGCCAAGCGTAAACAGTTCGGGATGTGAAGATGCTCCCGCGCGTAAGCATAATTGAGATAAAAGATAATATTCCATTCCTCCGCAAAACGAAATTTCCTTGTTGCTGCCATAAATAAAATCGGCACAAAACAAAAGTGATGATAAGGGTTTGTAGGTTGCGCCCGCTTTATATATGACGGGAAGATGTTCTCCCGTTTCAAGCGATAATGACGATTTTGTCGGATTAAAAACATGTGCGCCGACATAAAAATTATCATCCAGATCGGCAAACAAGCCAATCTCGCCGCTTACCGCCGTTGCATTTCGATAGCCTGCCGTAAAATTCAAACTGTTGTAATTCAGCTGTGCGCTCAGTGAAAATATTCGCCAAAGACGTTTTGCATAAGCAATCGAAATTTTGGTTTCGCTGTATTCGGAAAAACCGAAATGTGCAACAGAACCGCCAATAACGCCTGTTTTCACAGGTACGGCAACAGATAAAGCGCTTAATGAAAGTTCGGACATTCCAAAATTATTTTTATAAAAAGCAGATATTTCAGCATGTGGCAACAAAGTCAATGCAGCCTGATTATTTACAGCCGACCATACATCAACCGTTGCAACGCCTGCATTTCCCATTCCTGCCGAACGAGCTCCTGCGGCGCTGATATTGCTTTGTGCATTTGCAGTCATTGCAAATATCAAAAAGAACGCAAGTGTAATATTTGCTTTCACAGTATTTAATTTTATAAAAATCTTTTCAGATATTTTAAATATTATTTTGCAAAGTTATAAAATTCATTAAATAAACAGCAAAAATACTTTATTCCTTTATCAATAAAAAATCAGAAACTGTTGAAACTCAACTGAAATTGGCACCCGGCAACCCTTACACCTGAAAACACGACAAGGATTAGATATTAAATTCTCAAATTACACACAGTCAATTGATTAATAACTAATAACGGCTAAATTCAGGTCGGAGATATGGTTTTTAGTGCGGTAGCCGAAAAGCAACTTGAAACGCCGATGTTCAACAGTATGAACGCAACGGCGGTGCAGATACGGAAAATAAAAAATTTGGCTTCGGCGCAGCAAAAACACGGCATTGCAGGCAACAGAATTCAACCGCCGGAAACGCAGGAATTAAGTACATATCCTACACAAAAACCTAAAGCCTGAAACAGGCAAATATTCGCAGTGAACAATATGCGTGCAACATTACGGAAACGGAATTAAAAACATTGAATTTTCCTGTTTTTTTATTAAACATTTACTTGTGATAAACAAAATAAAATTAACTTTGCAAAAAAAATAAGAATAATTATATGAAAAAAATTTTATTTGTCTCATTATTTTTTACAGTCTTATTGAGCCTTGCATCATGCGTATCGCAAAAAAAATTCGATACACTGCAAGCCGAATTTGACAGGATAAATCGTAAATACAACGATTTGAACATTCAATCAAAAGAAATAGATGCACAGCGCAAAGCGCTTGAAAAAGAGAAAGCCGATCTTGATAAAAAGATTGCGGAACTTAAAGATTTGCAGGAAAAATTAAAATCGGAACACAGCGTCGAAACAGGCGGTTTGCAATCGCAGCTGCAAAAAGAACGCGACGAACTTACACGCAAACAAACCGAACTGGAAAAACTGCAAAAAGAGTTTAACGAAAACAACAAACGCCTGCTCGACTTGCAGCAAATGCTTGCAAGCAAGGACGAAGCCGTGAAAATACTTCGTCAGCGCGTTGCCGATGCATTGCTTGGCTTCGAAGGCAAAGGATTGACGGTAACGCAAAAGAACGGCAAAGTTTACGTTTCGCTCGAAGAACAGTTGCTTTTCAAATCGGGCGACTGGAACATAGAAAGTCGCGGATTGCAGGCAATAAAGGAACTTGCAAAAGTTTTGGCTGTAAATCCCGATATTAACGTAATCGTAGAAGGACACACCGACAATGTTCCATACGGCGGCAAAGGCGGCATATTGCAGGATAACTGGGATTTAAGCGTGAAACGCTCTACAACGGTTGTTCGTGCATTGCTCGACAAAACAGGAGTAAATCCTCGACAGATAACAGCAGCAGGACGCAGCGAATATCTGCCTGTCGAAGATGAAAATACAGCCGAAGCACGCAGAAAAAATCGCCGTACGGAAATCATACTTACACCGAAATTAGACGAATTGCTCGAAATCCTCGAAGCAAATTGATGCTAAATTAATAATTTTACACTTTTTGAGGGAAATGCAAAATTTTGCGTTTCCCTCTTCGCTTTATCCGCATATTTTTGCCGCATATTTTTGCCGCTATTTTTATTCTCCCGCATATAAAATAAAATATTTCCGGCATTTGTGTCTAATAATAATAATTTTCTTTATATTTGCATCCATATTTTATAAAAAAATAAAAAATATAGAAATGCAGATAAATTTTTCTGTTGAAAGACAAAAATTTCCGTCTAAACGGATGAAAATTTCTGTCTAAACAGATGGAAATTTCTATCTAAACGGATGAAAATTTTCGTCTAAACAGAAATTTTCGTCTGTCTAAATAAAAAAACAGGTATGTTTTAAGATAAAAATGCAACATCAAATTAAAAAATTAAAATATTCACCATTTAAAATTGTATTGTTATGAAATACAGAGTAATAGAAAAAGGAAATCCGAGTAATTCGGCTGCGCCCAAAAAACAGTATGCCAGCGCAGTAAATGCAGGCAAGTTTACAATAAAACAATTTGCCAAAGAAATTGCAGGACGGTCGTCCCTCACACGCGGCGACATTGAGAACGTGTTAACCAACTTTATCGACGAGTTGCCGACCTTTCTCAAACTCGGTTTAAGCGTTAAACTTGGCGATTTCGGCACGCTGCGCCTCAACCTTGTGAGCGAAGGCGTTGATGCCGACAAAAAATTTACGGCTGACAGCATTAAAGGCGTAAAAGTGATTTTTACCGCCGGCGCCGAACTTAAAGAATCGCTGAAAAGCATTTCTTTTGAAGAAGAAAAATAATTCGGCTACCGATTAAAATTACAAAATTGCGGCAATAAATTTTATCGCAGCTTTGTTTATTGTATTAAAAAATTACATGTGTTTTGCCCGGTATAATTCATGCAGAATGTCAACCAGTCACGCAAAATTATATCGAACAAAGCATAATCCGTTTTAACGTATCGGACTGTGCGGCGTGTTACGAACAAAGTTTCCGTTTTTTATGTTTTGCAGGTCTGAAAATTTGTTTTAACAGGTGCAGTCGGAAACCCTACAAAATCTGCAGGCAGATAAATTTTGTATTTTCTTTTTTATTTGTAAATTTGGCAAATTAAATTTGTGATTTATGAAAAAATTAGCCGTATTAACAGGCGCGGGCATAAGCGCCGAAAGCGGAATATCTACTTTCAGAGATTCCGATGGACTTTGGGAACAGCACAACGTAATGGACGTTGCAAGTATAGACGGATGGTATAAAAATCCGAAGCTCGTACTTGATTTTTATAATGAACGCCGCAAACAGCTTGCCACAGTAGAGCCAAACGCAGCGCATAAAATTCTGTACGAACTCGAAGAGCATTTCAATGTTTGCATAATAACTCAAAATGTTGACAATCTGCATGAACGCGCAGGCAGTACAAATATTATACATCTGCACGGCGAACTTACAAAAGTGCGCAGCGTTGCCGACGAAGATACTGTTTACGACATTGGTTACAAGCCTGTAAACCTTGGCGATACCGATAAGCACGGCTCGCAGCTTCGTCCGCACATAGTTTGGTTTGGCGAAGCCGTTCCAATGCTGAATGTGGCTGCCGGCAATGTTTCACAAGCCGATATTATTGCAATAATAGGCACTTCGCTTAATGTTTATCCCGCCGCAGGATTAGTGAATTACAAAAGAAACAGCGTTCCCGTATTTTTAATCAACCCGAATGATGTAAATGCTTTTTATATTCAAAATCTAACAGTAATAAAGCAGAAAGCCACAACAGGCGTAGCCGAAATGCGCGATATTCTTGTTAACGGCAAACGCATTTGAAATTACGGAAATCGGCAGTTATTGACAGATTGGCTGTTTGTTATTGGTAATTATTCGCTCCTGAATAAGTGTTGAAATTACATGTTAATTGTACATTAGAAGTAAAAAACAATGAATAGAATTGCAGGTTTTTGCGTCAATACTGATAAAAACTCTGCAAAAAAACAGCGCTTTTTCGTTGTTCATTGTTTGTAAATCGAACAGATTTTGACATTCTGTCCCGTCAGGGA
>JAIRKV010000172.1 GCA_031259935.1 Prevotellaceae bacterium
ATTGTTCCGTTATCTTCGTGATAACCGTTTGCATCGAAAACAACTGTGCCTTGCATTGTTGCAGTTGTTTCTTCGTCTATGTCCATTGTTTTGGCATAGGAATAAGTGCCGACAATGTCCTTTCGATACCGTTCATCGTTGTTGCCACAACTCTGAAATAACGCAACGCTTAATACGCTGAACGCTAAAAAACTGATTTTCACTAAATTTTGCATATTATTGATTTTTAAATTATTATTCATCATCACTCCCCCAACTATTAAATATTAAATTATGTATTGCATAATAAAAAGCAACTAATGCTGACCCCAACATTGCCCATTGAATAAAAGGAGAGTCAAAGAAATGTGCATCTTTTGCAAATCCATAGTACTTTTCATTTATTCTAAGAACGACTCCTGTCTCGTCCCAAATAAAATCTTTCATTTTTAGTTTTCCTGTTGATAAGTATTGCAGCATTATAGATATTTTTTGCCCCCAAATCAAATGCCAACTTCCAAAATGGAACAACGCCCAACCCACGCCTGCAAGCACAGCCGAAATAATTATCCGAACTCCCCAGCCGGAAGATTCTTCGCTTTCGTCTTCTTGAACATCTTCGGTAGAACTCTGATTTTCAAGTCCTTTTTTCCAACCACTCGCCGCAATGTTTGCATTTTTTTGCTTTGGCAAGAATTCCTTCCCCGCAATAAGGGCAATTTTTAGTTTTCTCTGTTATGTCGGCAGTTTCAGAGTTCCGCGCTTCATCGTTATTTTCCATATAATTCTAATTTTAAAAAATTTATGATTTATGATTATTCTGTTTCAAATACTCATTACCTTCCCAAACCAAATAATAAATTTTGTTTCGAATTTCGATGAGTATTAGGAGTAAAATTACAGCAATTACTACTAATGAAATCGCTAAACCACAAGAATTTATATTACAATAAGGAAAGCCACAACAACAGATTGCAATAATGTAAAGCACTATTAACGGCAACAGATTTCTAATAAATGCAACCTGCACTTCCAAAATTGGAATACTGTTGAGCATATTTTCTTTCATTAAAGCGTAATATGCAGTATAATAATCGTTTCTTGTTGATATAGGCATTTCGTCAGGCAATTTTCCGCCATCTTTTTTGAAAGTATCGTAAAATCGCTCTGACTGTTTTTTAATGTGTTTTTCGCTATTGCGAAATTCTGTTTTATTATACAGATACTCAACGGCTTTATGGTAAATCAGCCCTATTATATAACTTGCCAAAACCAACAAAACACCTGTGTAAATGTCGTTTATCCATTTACTTAAAACTATACAACCACAACAAAACGGAAACAGCATTAGCAACAAAAATCCCGGAATTACCATTGCCAGCATATCGTACAAAGTCATTTTTGAAGATACGTTATTCATTTTTTCTTCCTTTCTTTTAAAATTTGTTTGTAATTTCCTGAAATATAGGCGTTATAGAATTCTGCATTGTTTTCAAACAATTGTCCATTTTTGGTGTATTCCTTGTTCATTTGAGCGTGATTTGCAATTACAATGTCAATTATTTCATTTTTTTTCTGATTATATTCTTTGTCATTGCAAACATAAGCATTTGCAGTTTTTCGTATTTCTTCTTGAATATCTTGCACTCTTGATTCAACTTGAGAATAGTCATTTGTCATTCTTGATACTGATTTTAGCAGTTGTTCGAAAATATCAGCGTTTATATCTGCAAATTGTCTTATTTTAGCGTTATATTCCTTGCAAACAATTTTTGATTTTGCTTTTTCATATTGTTGAACAATTTCACTTTTCGCTTTATTAAAGTCAGTTTCATTGCAAATCTTACGATTTATAGAGTAACTGCTATACAAATCACGACTAATATATTGTAATTCATCCTTGCAGTTTTTGCATTGTTCCGATAATTGCTCAATATTTTCACGAGTATTATTGGCTAATGTTACTATTTTAGAGGTATAATCATTACAAAGAGAATCTGCAATAAACCTCTCTCTTGCTTTCTTTTTTGCAATTTCAGAATACTTACAAACATAACCCGCAAGATATTGATTATCAATTCCAAGATTATCAAACTGTACGGTAATTTCAGTTTGATTTGGAATGGTTACAGACAAATTGTATGCCTCTTCCGTTATGAATTCGTGTTGGCTTTTTTCGCGGTTAAATATCTTTTTTCCACGAGATAACGTTACTATTGTTGGACATAGCGTATCATTTACAAAACACCAATCGTAATCGTTGATTTTTGTATAGAAATCACCATCTCGAAAATGACCCTTAAAATCTTTGGCTTGGTTGATTGGTATATTCAGTTTGCTCTGCCATTCTATACCACAAGCATAACCACATTTTTTGCTGAATTTTATAGTAAAACATTCATTGTCGGCATCGTAAGGTAACAATTCTTTATATATATTACCATTCGTTCTTTCTCTAATTTGTTCAATACAAGTTTCCGTAAATTTACTTTGCGATTGATTTTTCAGGCGTTCTTCGTATTTCGCTGAACTTTCAAACTCGCCTTTTACTGCCCATTTTTCAAAAGCGGTTTTGATATTTTCTTCGATTTTGCCTTTGTCAGAGCGCAAATATATTTCTCGTGCTTTTTGCTCTGCTTCCTCTTTTTCTTTACGGGCTTGTTCCTCCTTTCTTGCTTTTTCCCGCTGAATATCAACGGAAGTTTTGAGTTTCTCGGCTTGTTTGTAATCGAACTCCATCTGCTTTACCATACTTTTTACTTGCGTTTCCGTATGATTGGCGGCGTAGCCCAAAATACCAACTGCCAAAAATGCCTGTCCTAACTCGCTGTCGGTCAGCAATTCAATTTGCGCTTGTTCGTACATTGTCAAAGCGCGGTTGTAACCATAGAAAATTTTGAAATACTTTGTGGTTATTTCCGTAATTTTCTTTTCGTAAGCGGTTTTTGTCTGTGTTTGAGCATACATTCCGCTGAAACCGCAGAGAAGCAGCAGAAGTATCAGACTCAATTCTACCAGACTATCGATTGCGGAATTTTTGTCTTTCGTTGCTCCCTTCGGATTAGTCTCCGTTTGTTGCTGTGTAGCCGATTGAATGTTTGTTACCTGTTGATCCAATTCGTTTACAGCG
>JAIRKV010000079.1 GCA_031259935.1 Prevotellaceae bacterium
TAATTTTTTTCCTTCCCTTTTTTCTGTCGTTTATTATTATTTGGTTTATTTTCATTTTTATTTTTATTGATGCAAATTTAATCATTCCGTTTTTTTCTGCAAACATAGGATGACGAACATAAAAACCTTATTTCTACCTTATTTAAACAACAAAACAACCTTAGTAGAGCAAAAGATAACACACACCGCCAACCTTATTACCTTATTTTCATTCGTTTCCCGCATTCCTAATGGAATGCGAATAAGCAAATCAGGAAGCACAGCGATTTTAAAATTTAAAGAATAACCTGGAGATAACACAGAGAAAAACAACGTCATTGCGAGCAAAGCGAAGCAATCCAGAAAGAAATAAACAGAGAAAAAAAATTCGTGTAATTCGTGGACTGACTTGATTTACGAAAAAACAGAAAAATAAAAGGTTACTGTAAACTGCGAAGCAGTGAAACCCGCAAAGTTCGGTGCTGCCACAGCCGATTTGCCGTATGGTTTTATTCGGTTTTCTGTATTTTTAAAATTTAGAGAATTACAGTCAATTTATTTTCAATAAATTATAGTTTTTGTCGGGGTGAGATGAATTTACACATCTCTACTACGCATTAATTCACAATAGTTTATTTTTGTATTTACTGTATTTTAGTGTATTTCGGCATTTTTAATTATATTTTCTATACTGCTAATGTCAACATCAATATCTTTTCTATCTTTTTCTATTGTGTCAAGACAATCTTTTTGCATTTGTTCTGACATTGTTATTTTTTCGGTTAATATGGATGCAAAAAGTTTTACTTTATTATCTTTATTTTCAATCTCTTTTTTAGACAAATATTCTAAAAAATATAAAATTGCATAATTGTATAGTTTTACTTTACAGAAAGCAATAAACGATTGCATAAAAAACCATTTTGTTAAATCATTATGCTTTAATTCAAATTTCTCTTTTATATCAGATATTTCTTTTTTTATAACTTTATTTATAGAGACAGCAGAATAAATATGCCATCCAATCAACAATGTTACAAGTATCGATAACGAGCTAATTATTATTTGATAAAAAGGTTCCATGATTTTAATTTAATTTCATATCCTTTCTTTTATTATTTCTTTGAGTGTATCAATTACAATATCTACATCTATTATTTTTTTTTCAGTTTCTTCAAAAAAATATGTAATAGGAATCTTACAATAATCTGCAATTTTTATGAGTTCTGAAACATAAAAATCACTCGTTCCGTTCATTTTTTTGTCGGTTTGTTGTCGAGTTCTGCCAATTATTTTCGCAATCTCTTCATTATTTGCAATTTTTTTTTGCTTTTTTAATTTTTCTAATTTACTTATATACAGCATATTGTTAAATTGTTTATAAATTTTGCAACTTTTATTTGCGTTATATGCAATTTTTTATTTACTTTTGCGCAGTAAATTTACTTAAAAAAAGTACATAGAGATGAAAAAGCAAAAAAAAATTATTAATGAATTTAAAAATTGGTACGATAATCAAATACCGTTTGCGCAAAGAGATTTTTTTAAAGAGAAAATCATAGAACAATGTATTCCACAAAAAGAAAAGAAATTACAACTTTTTATTTTTGAAAATTGGTTACACGGACGCTCACATATTCCAGATTTAGCGAAGCCAATTATAGAACAAATCGCAGGTAAAAAAATATTTAAAATCTAGCACCATGGAAAATCTTACAACACTGCAATTGAATATTATACTGTCAGCATTAATGCAAATGCCACAAAGCGAAAGCGAAGTAATTCGCAAACGCACGGAAGCGCTTATCAGCGACTTTGAAATTCTAATTCAAATACGAAAAAACAAACAAAAGAAATGAATTACAGTGAATATATCGACAGACAAATCGGCAACTTTATTCTGTCAGACAGCATGGAATTTGAAAATATTCTTGAAAAAAAAGACCTGCTTATAGGCGACAATATAATAAAAGTAAATGATTATACAGACCTGTACGAATTTTTCAATACAAAACTGAGATTTTGCGGATTTTTACGAGAAAAAGAAGCAATATTTTATCTCGGAAACAAACAGGATATATTTCAAACAAAATACTATTACGAATTAATCTACATACTAAAACCGACACGCATCGGTAAGATATACAGATTAGGGACGTTCAGAGATTTAAATTTAGTAGAAAAAAACAATAAAAAAATATGGAAATGAAAATAATAGTTACATTTTCGGGCGGCAAGGACAGTCTCGCCGCGCTGTTGTGGGTAAGGAATAATCTCACAAAGAACTTTACGACTGTGTTTTGCGACACCGGCTGGGAGCATCCGATAACGTACAGCTACATCGACGAAATAGCAAAAACCTTAAAGCTCGACCTCGTCGTTTTGAAGTCAAAAAAATACGACGGGCTGATTGATTTATCGAAGAAAAAGAAGCGTTTCCCCTCGTCGCAACGCAGATTTTGCACGTCCGAATTAAAGACGATTCCGTTAATTGACTATCTCTTGGACGTTGTAAATGATGATTTTGTAGTCTTTCAAGGCATACGGGCTGCCGAATCGCAAAGCAGAGCAAAGATGAACGCTCAATGCAATTATTTCAGATACTACATTGAGCCACACGGCACAGACAAACACGGCAAAGACAAATTTCACACATACCGTCGCCGTGAGATTCTGAAATTTACAAAAAACCACGCAACAGACGTTTGGCGACCGGTTTTTGACTGGTCGGCGCAAGAGGTTATCGGCTATATCCTCAAAAACGGATTAGAACCTAATCCGCTTTACCGCATGGGGTTTAAGCGCGTCGGATGCTTCCCGTGCATCATGTCTGCCAATCCTGAAATCTACCAGATTGTTGCGCGCTTTCCGGAACGTATCGCCGAAATCGCCGGTTACGAAAAGGAATGCAAATCTTCCTTTTTTGGTCCGGATTCGATACCGCGCCACGCCTACAGGGGGAGTTATCCTCTGATTACCGATGTGGCGCGGTACATCAAATCCGAATACGCGCGCGGAACGCTTTTCGACAAGGTCGAGGGGAAAACGGCGCTATCGTGTATGAGTTATTATTCACTTTGCGAATGAATTTTTAATAAAAATAATAAATGATTGATATGTACAATATGTTGGATACTTACGAGCTTGTGCTTGTGCTGTGCGGTTTAAATCCCAATGATGATGATGATTTTAATGATTCTGATAAAGTCGATGAGATTCTGTACGAAAAGTATGGAATAGAAGATACGAATGGATTAAACAGGTTAATCAAGGATTTGACACATTTTGTCGGAGTAGGGCAGTCGTCGTTAACCGGCAAGAATTATAAAGGCTTTTGCCGAAAAAATGAATGGTTATATAAAATTGAAATAGAAAGAAAAATTTAATTATAAAGAATTATTAACCAAAAAAAATAAATAAATTATGGATTTAGAAAAATTTTTAGAAAAGTATTTGCCAGATTTTCAGGCAAAGATAGTTGAAATAAGGGAGAGGTACGGAGATGAAGAATATTATTCAGCAGCAGACATTAATGCAATTGCAGGGTTAGTTGCTAATTTATATTTTCCCGAAGCCCTGCAAAACTTCGCAGATAGAATTTGCGAAGCGCAACGAGAAAGTTGCGATTACGAATTTTCAAAAACGGATGGTTGGATACCGTGTTATAATGTAATACGAGCCAAACAGCCAAAAATCGAGGAGTTATTAACCAAAGAATAAATAAAATTAACTGTGTACAAAAAAATAGACATAGACCAACTATGGCTTGCAATTGACGGCGGCAAACCTGTAATACTTGATTATTACCCACAGGCGTATGCAGGTTTTGCAGGACGAAAAAACTTCCGTATGCGTGTGGATGACAAATCTCCATCCGCATCGGTTTTTCGCGAAAAAAACAACGGAGGCAAATTCTGGTACATACAGGATAAGGGAGGAAGCGACAACAAAGCCCGCAACGCCATAGATATTATAATAGAAAACGAAAACCTTTCGTACAGAGATGCACTAATATTTATTGCACAAAAATATGCACCGCAATTATTAACTGACAGTCAAACAGCAAAAGCAGCAAGAACCCCTGAAATAGAAAAATCGCCGGCAACAGTAAATGAATTAATATTAGGATTAAGAACTTCAAACAAATTTACAGCCGCCGAACTGAAAATACTTGGATACGAAATTAAACAGGAACATTGCGAGGACCTTTACATTAAACCGCTCGACTATTACATAACGAAAAAAAATGAACATGGAAATTCGTACATAATCAAAGCCACTGACGATTATCCAATGTATTATTTTGATTATGGAGATTTTGGGAAAATATATCAACCGTTTGGCGATCTGCGCTTTATATATAAAGGAGAAAAACCCGAAAATTTTATTTTCGGCGACAGCAAAGTTTTACGCATGATTACAGAAGCGCAAGCAGGAAGATTTCCAGAAGTAGACGAAGAAAACCAAATCGACGAAAGAATGGAACAATTAATAATCTGCAGCGGAGCTTCCGATGCGCTTAACGTATCGGCAAATGGCTATCATGTTTGCTGGTTTAATTCAGAATCGACAAACATCGATAATTATTCATTTTATCTGTTAAAAAAAATAGCAAAGGAAATTTTTATCATCTACGATATTGACGACACAGGATTGAAAAACGCTTACACAATAGCACTAAAAAACCTTGACCTGCGTATAATTCAACTGCCTGATGATATGAAAAAACTTCGCGACCGCAAAGGAAAACCCTGTAAAGACGCAAAAGATTTTTTTGTGCATTACAGAAGTCCAAAACATCGAAACCCGAAAAAATATTTCGATGTGCTTGTAAAAACAGCACAGTCGCTAAAATTCTGGTTCGAAAAACATACGCCAAAAGGCGACTTCACAGGTTACGATATCGACAACGAACAACTTTACGGCTTCCTTAATGCAAATGGAATACACAAAATAGAAACAAACATAAACCGCAAAGGTTTCACTTTTTGTAAAGTTAAAGACAACATCGTGAAACGAATAGACGAAGACAATTTTACATCTTTTGTAAACAATTTTTTAATAAATTTTATAAAAGAAAATCCGGAACATTACAGCAAACAACTGATAAATTCAATACACAGAAGCAATCAGATAAAACTGGCAAGCCTCGAAAAAATCAAATTTCAAAAGTTTGATTTCAAAAGCTTTGGCAAAGATTTTGATTTTTTCTTTTTTAAAAATTTGGCATTAAAAATTACAAAAGACGGATTAATGCCGGTCAAATTGAAAGATGTAAATAAATATGCATATGATTTTAATATTATCGACCACGAATTTACATTAACCGACATGCCTTTCAATATTTCATACAGTAAAAAATATATTGACTTAAAAAACCATTTGCGTTCAACCTCTCCCCGCACCCCTGATTATGATATTTTAAAATGCGAACTTGACGGACTGCCGGAATATGAAAAATACAAACTCAATATATACGACAGCGATTTTTCGTTTATCAAATATGTTTATAACACAAGTCGAATATACTGCAAAAAAGAAGAAGGCGGGCAACTAACAGAAACAGAACAAAACGAAACAGACCTGTGTTTTATAGCAAAAATATGCGCAATAGGTTATTTACTTTACAGATACAAAGAAAATTCGCAGGCGTATTTTACTTATGCGATGGAAACAGAACAAACAGCAGAAGGAGAACATAAAGGCGGAACAGGCAAATCAATTTTATTCAATTCGATTGAATATTGCAGAACACAACTCTACGTTGATGGACAAAAACCTGACATGCAAAACAATGAATTTCTATTTTCAGGAGTAGAAAAAGGAGTAACAGAAAACATAATTTTCGATGACATTTCAGATAAAATTGATCTGCACAGATTCTTAAATGTAATAACAGGAAAAATGGAAGTAAACGCAAAATATCAAAACACTATAGTTATTCCATTTGAAGAATCACCAAAAGTCTGCGGAACGTCAAATCATGGACTGAAAAAATTCGACGACAGCCTAAGGCGCCGAACTTGGTTCGTTGCTTTCGGTCCATATTACCACACAGCAAACGAACTTACAGGAACAAAAGAATTTACTCCATATATCGAATTTGGAAAAAACCTGATTACGGACTACACAGCAGAAGAAATGAATAAATTTTATAACTTTATGGCTTGCTGTCTGCATACATATCTCAAATTCAGATATAAAATACAGCCGCCGATGCAGGCTATTGACAAAAGAAACTTGCAACGCTCAATGACAGAAGAATTCGTCTGGTGGGCAGAAGACTGGTTTACACACGACAAATTGAATATAAACATACCAAAACAGGTAGCATTCGATATTTATAAAGAAACACTTCCTAAAAAAATGGCAGAATCAATTAAAATGAAAACATTTACACATCGTTTGCAACTATACTGTCTTTACAAAGGTTATGAATATAATCCGGACGATTTGCTAAAAACAGAAACAGAAAAACAGCGTAACGACATACGAGAATACAAAGACTACAAAGAAATTTACTGTTTCCATATACGAACAAAATCATATTATAATCCAAAAACATTTGTAAACGAAGAAAATAATGAAGAATCATGGGATGATATATTCGATTAATTTTTTTTGCAGCAAAACAAAAAAAATAAAAATTAAAAAAAGTTTTCATAATTTCTTTTGACGGAATGACGGAATAACTAAATAAAAAAATATAATTATAAGAAAATCAATAAAGTAAACAAAAAATTATTCCGTCAAATCGACCATAAAAAGTAAAAAATTAATTTGACGGAATTGACGGACAAAAAAAACTGACGGAATGAGCATAAATAATTTGACGGACAATAAACTATATATAAATCAGAGTATTACAACGGTTTTTAAAATCATTCCGTTGGAGCAAAAAACAACATTTGGCGGAATTAAATTCCTTATTATAAGCGATTTATACTCATTCCGTCAGATTATTTTAAAAAAAAGGAAAATCAGACCTTATTATATATTTTTTCTAAAAAAATCTCAATTATGAAAAAATCCTTTGAACATAAAATATTAAAAAATAATTTTGAAAAATGAAAACATACATACATTTAAAACCATCGTTGCAGGAATTCGTAGTTTGCGCATTCCTTAGCGGAACTCGAAACGTTACCGCAGCAGATACTTTCGGCAAACTGATAAAGCCATGGCTTGCAATTCCACCGAAAGACTACAACCCGAAAATACCAGTAGACAAAAATATATTTGAATTTGAATTGCCTAATTATGAAGATAAAAACACATTATACAATTTCTACATCTCACAAAAAGGAGAGAAATATATTGCAACAATCCTCAATGAAATGTTTTTAAAACAAATGTTTATTCATCTTGATAAAACATTAAAAAATACTCACAAAATCAAAGATGCAATTTTCGATTACTGCTATTCATACAACATTTCATTTGACAATATAAACTACGAATCGTTAAAAAAATCGTATTACAGATACAGAAAAAACAAAAAAAATCGTCAGTATTTGTCCCTGACTTGTCCCCAGCAAAAAAAACAGTAAAAAATATATATTATGATAAAATTAGGAATTAAAAAAATCGAATATCGGTCAGATAAAAACGATATGTGGACTGAACTTAAAACCGTAACCCTTTCTTCTACACTTAAAGAAAAATTGACAGAAGAAGCAGCAGGCAAATACTCGACCGTTACAGTTGAAGCGGAAATACGTAACTCTTCAAAAAACAAAGACATCATTCTGCAATACCTTTCAAAATGGTATTTCCATTATCGAATTACAGACATGAACGGACGAAAATATCTGATTGGAAATGATGAATATCATGCAATCTTCAATTATTCACGCAGTTTCGGCGATTTGAATATCAACGGATACGATATATCAATAGAATACAAAAGCCCTGAACAACTCACAGCAATTGAATAGTCCTTTATTAATCACATATATATTACGAATATTGCATACAAAAAAGAACAGATATGCATTACTCATTTATAAAAGAACTGCTTCAATCCTCATGGCAAATCGACACAGTAACGCTGCAGCAATATGCTCCGATACTGCGCGGAATCCTTACGCTCGGCTTGCAGTTTGAACGTGAAAACCCGGACAGCAGACATATACCTTACTGCATATCTGCAGAGACAAAAAATTCAGACGGCAAAAAACAGTCTGTTTTTATACAGCCGATAATCGGCATTATGATGAAAAACGACACAGAATCAGGCATAATCGGAACAAAAACGATGGCTAAAAACCTGCTGAATGCCGATAAAGATCCGAATATTATCGGGCATATACTATTTATAGAATCAGGCGGAGGACAGACAGACGCCGTTCCTGTACTGACAGATGCAATAAAAAAACTGACAAAGCCTGTTGTTGCTTTTGTCGATGGCTACATGTGTTCGGCAGCAATGTATGCAGGTTCTTATGCTCAAAAAATTATTGCATCGCGCGAAACCGACAGTGTAGGCTGCATCGGAACAATGATAGAACTTTCGGGATTTCCAAAATTCAACAAAGAAATTGATGGATACACTTACGTAAGAATTTATGCAGATGATGCAACAGAAAAAAATGACGAATACGAAACCGCGCTGACAGGAGATTTCAAATTAATAAAAGAAAGAATACTGAACCCTGCAAACATGCGGTTTGTTGATGACATAAAAACAAACCGCCCAAATGTCAGACCGGAACACCTCAAAGGTAAAACTTTTAAAGCCGCAGAAGTAATCGGCATTCTAATCGACAGCATCGGCGATTTTCAAAGCGCTTTCAATGCTGTTATTGAATTAAGCAAATCAAAAACAAATAATTATAAAATTATGAAACAAACTAAATTACCCGCTTTGCTTGCAGTTCTTGCGCTCACCGAGCTTGCAATCGAAGACAGACAAACATCGCTCAACGAAGAACAACTCGAAGCGATTGACGCTGCTTTGACAGCAGGAACCAAAGCAGCAACGGAACTGACTGAAGCAAACCAAAATTTGCATAACACAAACGAAACAATTTCAACGCTAAATGATACAATTAAAACATTGAATGAAGAAATTGAAACACTGAAAAAACAGCCCGGAGCCAATCCCGCACAGGCTGTAGATGAACCAGACGGCGAACAAACCAATGTTTATTGCAGCGTTCGAAATGAATTAAAAGGAAAAAAAATAAATTAAAACTTTAAAAATGGCATTAACAATTAATGACGCACTTATTGCAGCAGGGACTAAATACAAAAAAGAAATCCTTGCCGCTCCAGTTGTCGCATTCGACGAAGTAATTCCATATTTTACCATGCGCTCGGGAGTGCAGGGTAAAATTGTTGGAGGACTGCTCAGCGTTGATGCACAACTGCGCCCATATCGCACAGAAAAAGGAGCAGATGGAACATTTTCTATCACTCCTCACGAATGGGAAACTTTTCTCGGCGACCTAGTTAAAGAGTTCGACCCGAATGTAGTTCTCGGCTCTCTTTACACAGAACCAACAGCAACAAAGCCCGATCAAATGGCTATCGCGCGCCGTATAGCGCTCGAAGTTGCACTAAAAGTAGGAGAAGCGCTTTATGATAATCTCTTTACTGCAATAAGAAATCCTACAGGAAATGATTCGTCAAAACTCTTCAACGGATTTTCAACAATCTTTGCAAGCGCAATTACAGCAGGCAAAGCATCCGAAGCGATAGGAAATTATAAAGATTTCACCGCAACTCCAATTACGCCCGATACAGCCGGCGATGTGCTCGATGAAATGTATCATTCAATAAACAGAGTATTGCGACGCGGTAAAAAGTTCTCTCTTTACTGTCCACCGCGAATAATTGATGCTTATGAAAAATGGTACCAGATAAATTTTGGACACACGCCATGGAATGCAGGCTATCAACAAAAAGAACTGCACAGCTCGCGCGGAAAACTGCAGTTTGTAGAACTCGACAATATGGAAGATCAGGACTACATGTTTATAACAGTAAAAGAAAACATGAACATCGGATTTGACAATTCAAGCGATTATACGACAGTTGAAATTCGCCGTCCTGATAATCCGAAAACAGTTCAATTATTTATGAAATCTTTCTTCGGCGCAGGTTTTGAAACGATAATGCCGGAATATTTATGCGGCTTCAAATTCACAACAGAAGTAGAAGAAGATCCAGATAGTTCAACAGGATCAAATGGCTCAAATGCATCAAATGGATAAAATTAAACTTAATAAAGGAGATAAATATTATGATTTTTGGTAACATACTCTGGCCTGAAGGTAAAGTAAATCCGTCGGGCATCAAATCAATAGCATACTATATCCCGAAATCGGATATACTGTCGTTTCCTACAATTAAAAACGAAGATGCTTCAACAATAGACGCAGCAGTAAATTATGATGGTGATTTCGTTTTGAAAACAGGTAAACACTTTTTCAGCATTTATTCAACACAGGGAAAAGGCGCTTACACTTCGGAAGCAACAGGCGAAAAAGACTGTAAACTGTTTACAAACAAAGTTACACTGTCTTATCCGGATATTACAGACGAAGGACGCAACATGATGAAAGCCTTTGTTAATGCTAATATTCTCTTAATTATTCCATTACCGCAAAACAGATTCGTAGTTCTCGGAAGCGAAGACTACGATGTTGACAGCGCAATAACAGGAACAACAGGAGATGCGCCAGGCTCGGCAAAAGGTTTGACAATCGAAGTATCGGCTCCGGACGTAACCCCGTTTCCACTCTACAAAGGTGAATTGCAACTTGAAGATGGAGTGCTTGACTGTTCGGATGGAACATTCACGGAAAATATATAATCAAATATGTTTGATGATATAAAAAAATGGATTGAAAGCGATGCGCCTGACTATACGACAGGCGTAGCGCTTTTTTCTAAATATAACAGAAACAAAGCAATATTGCAATGGCTTTCACGTGTAGGCGCAAAACGCGGCATGAGTAAACTTGTTTATGAATTGCAGAGAATAAACAAAACTGCAATAAAATATAAACATATTGCAATGCCAGTTATGACACAAAAAACAACTGCGCTAAAACATGAACGCATACAGATTGATGTTGAAGGTAAAATCAAACGTGAAGATTTACCTGTACAACTGCAAAAACTATATGATGAAAATGTCGAAAAATACAAAATAATGCGCGGCGCACATGCTACAATGATTGAAACAAAACACAAAAATCAACGCAAAAAATTACGCACTCAAATTACACAATTTGATGATAAAATTTCAGCAAACTGGGGAAAAATTGATGCATGGGCGAAAACACAAATACTGCCTGACGACAACAGTAATGAAAATATCATTACAGACAAATTAACGCCGCAGCAGGTAAACGCTTTCAGAACTTATATATCGCGCTACATTGCAGAGCCGGATAAACTTGACGATAAGAAACACAAAAAATTACAACAGCGAATAACAGCAATGATAAACGATAATCAATCATTTGATTACGAAACAATAGAAAAATTAAAATCACTTGGATTTAATACAGAATCAAATATTCCTGCGCAAGACTGACGCATGGACAATACTCAATACTTTACTCAGTAAAGTAAACAGAGCAGATAAACTTACTATCTGCTCTTTTGCTATGGCTGAAGCATTTGCACGTAAATTGCTCCGCGAACGGAACAAAATCGAACATCTCACAATACTGCTCGATTTTACAATAGCAAAACGACATAGACAAAATCTTTTATTGCTCGAAAAAATTGCAGATGAAATATATCTGTGCAATACGCACGCAAAACTTGTATTGCTCGAAAGTGAATATTTTTCCGGTGTTGCAGCAATGAGCGCTAATGCTACAATGAATTTACGCTACGAATGTGGCTTTATATCAACAGATATAAAGCATGTTAATACAATAAAAACAGAACTTGAAGAAATGAAACGAAATGCAATCAAACATTAAACTTATAGAAGAATATGCATCCCTGTTTTTTACAATAGATGAAATATCCATGATACTTAATATAAACCCGCAGGAATTGCGACGCGAAATAAAAGCAAACAAAACAGACGCTGCAAAAGCATATTACCGCGGAAAATTAAAAACGCAAATCGAACTGAGAAAGCAAACGCTTGAATTTGCAAAAAAAGGTTCCCCGCAGGCTGAAACAGCAATGACTGATTTTCTAAAAAAACAAAACTTATCAGAAAACACATAAAATGCCAAAAACGAAAAATATTGTAGATAAAATGAACGAACTGCTGTTTGATCCAATTCAAGAATCGATAACAAAACACGAACAGCAAATGATTATAAGATACAGAGATGCTTATACAGTTTGGCTCGAAAATCCACTATTTTCAGATTTGGAAATACGTGACTATTTAATGTCTAATTATGACATCTCAAAATCACAGTCATATCGAGATATTATAAATATAAAGCTACTCCTCGGAAACGTCAGGGAAGCAGGAAAGGAATGGCACAGACACAGAGTAAATTATCTGCTCGAAAAAGCCGCAAAAATGGCGCTCGACGGACAAACAAAAGAAGCAACAGCAATATCAAAAGTTGCAATTGCACTCATAAAAAATAATAAGCTCGATATTGAAGAAGGCGAAGAAATTCCATACGACGAAATTGTTCCACCAGCCTTCGAACCAGTTTCAGATCCGCAAACAATCGGACTGAAACCAATCGAAAATCTGCAAGACAGAATAGCAAAACTAAAAGAAAAATATACAGGTGAAATCGAAATAACAGACATTCAATACGAAAATATAAATGAAAGAGAATAAACAACTGTACTTCAATAATGCACAAATGGAAGCAATGTTTACAGGTGCCAATACAGAAGTAATTGTTGCCGGAAGACGTTTCGGAAAATCACACGGCATAATGGCGCCACGCATACTCCGAAATATTCACGCAATGCCGCGAAGCGCAGGCGCATTTGTCGCCGCTACCTTTCAACAAGCGCTTACGCGAACATTACCGGCAACATTTACCGCTTTGCGCGAAATGGGATGGATTAGAGATGTACATTACATTGTCGGACACAGACCACCAAAAAAACTCGGATTTGCCGAACCGATTATAAAACCAATGCGATATGATTACGTGATAAGCTGGTATAATGGAAGCATACAGCATATAATTTCACAGGATGTTGTCGGTTCGTCTAACTCGTTGACGCTTGATTACATCTTCATAGACGAAGCAAAATTTGTAAACCACGAAAAACTGAAAGATGAAACATTACCGGCAAACGGAGCAATTCGCAAATATTTCGGCAATTGTCCTTATCATCATGGTTTGCTCGTATTGTCTGATATGCCGACAACAAAAAAAGGATCATGGTTTTTTCGTTACCGAGAGCTCATGGACACTGAACTTATCGAAACTATTCAAAGTTTAATATGTGAAATATGGCAACTTAAACAAAAACCTAAAACACCATACTACAATAATTTAATCAATCAATATAAAAAAACACTTGCCGAATTTCGCTCAATAGCAACATATTATCGCGAATGGTCAAGCATAGAAAATATTCAAATAACAGGAGAAAAATACATACGACAAATGAAACGCGATTTGTCGCCACTCGTATTCCAAACATCCATCCTTTGCAAAAGAATTACACGCCTGCTTGATGGTTTTTATCCGTCACTGTCAGATGAATTACACACTTACACAGCATTTAATAATGAATACCTGCAAAGCCTCGATTATAATTTTACCGAAACAGAACATCAAGACTGTCGACAGGATGGCGATATTGACCTGAACCAGCCTGTTTGCATCGCATTTGATTATAATGCAAACATTAACTGGTTAGTAGCAGCACAGCAGCAGGGAAATAAAATGAAAGTTCTAAAATCATTTTACGTTAAATACGAACGCAAACTGCGTGAACTTGTAGATGATTTTTGTAATTACTATAAGTACCATCACACACATGAAGTTATATATTACTTCGATAATACAGCATTAGGCAGTAATTATGCCGTCAGCGATGAAGACTTTGCATCTGTCATTTGCTCGCAATTCATTAAAAATAATTGGAATATAAAACGAATGCACACAGGCAACCCATTGAAACACAAAGAAAAATACGTTATGATAGACCAAGCGCTAAAAGGTCAAAAGTATTTATTCCCTCAATTTAACAAAAACAATAATGAAGCACTACTAATGGCAATGAGATATACAGAAGTAGTTGTTAACAGTAATGGCTTCTCAAAGAATAAAGCAGGAGAAAAACTTGCAGAAACAGAAGAAGATAAATTAGAATACAGAACCGATGCAACAGATGCTTTTGATACTTTATTTATAGGAATGAATATATTTCCTTACAAGTCGGCAAGCGCATTTATGGAAGCAATAATTAATTAAATTTTATAATATTTTGGGCGTTACTGTACTGCTTATATATAAACAGTACAGTCGGGCTTTTCACTATTACTCCTCACTTCGCTGCGGGGTAGCCGTTTCAATCCCTAACGCAAAGCTTCGCTATAGGAATTTGTTTTTGAACGGAGCACGCTCCGTAATTCATAGGAATTTTAGTTTTTAACGGCGCAAGTTGAATTTAAACATTGCAAAACTCAAATTACATTTTTGCAAACGAAATGTTTGCATATATCGTAATTTATTTATATATGTAATTACAAAATTGAACAGGGCGGCGCTGGGTCTTCTGACAGAAAAAGGGGAATAAATTCCCCTTTTGAACCATTAATTTATTAATTATCTTATATATATGTGTGTTAAAAACGAAATAGATTTTTAATATTAATTAATAATACGCCTGTTGTTATTTAATATTGTTTAACGGAAAATATTTGCACGGTAAAATATATTGTACTAAATTTGCATTGTCATTCTGATTATAAGTTATTTATCTAATTAGTTAATAACTTATGAAAAGGTGATCAGTAAGGGACTAATACTGTGAATGACCCTTCGTTGATGTGTCAGTACAACGGATTGAGTGTCAAAGATGACTAATTTCGCAAATAGCGATGAATAAATAAAAATTATTAATCATTTAAACAGTAAAAAAATGAAATCAATAGAAAAAACATCTACTAAAATTGTAGATAATTCAATTAAACTTGAAAAAGAAAAAATCGAAGTTCTCAAATCAGAATTAGAAAAAAAACTGCAAGAACTGAACAAAAAGAAAAAACTTGCTGATAATAGAGAGATTTTTTTGAAAACTCAAAGCAGATTACAAATTCTTAAAAAAGAACTTGAAGAACAGACGAACGAAAATGTCTTTGAAGCTCAAAACATGAAAATCGTTTTTAAAGCAAAAGAAAAAAGCGACTATCGCGATGATGACATATTTGCTATCTCTAATGTAAATTTGATAATAAAATTTATCGAAACACTCAACGAGGAAATTTCGTTGAAAGTAAAAGAAATTGAAAATCAATTAATAGCATAAAAAAATGAAGACAGGCGTGGATAGTCGCCCAGCCTGTCTTTTTTAAGTTAAACATTTAAACAGTATTTTTTTAAAACATCTAACAGCACAAAATTATGAAGAATTATTCAAAAAACAAAATCTCTGAGAAAAGAGATTTTTTAAAGAAACTGAGTGAACCCCTAAAAATCAGGGTTAAACTCGGGCAGATAAGTTCAATAAATCAGGGTGTACTTAATATTTACCGAAAAGAGGGACACCAAAATTTAAAAACCATTGCTCAGTGGAACAGGCTGGGCATGGTCGTAAAAAAAGGCGAAAAAGCATTACTGCTTTGGGCAACGCCTTTAAAAAAGAAAAATGAAAACGAAGAGACAGGCGAAATTACTAATTTTGAGTATTTTCCTATTTGTTATCTTTTTAGTGAAAAGCAAGTTGAGAATTCAAATAAAACAAATAAAAATTGAATTATGAAAAGAATTTCTCAAAAAAAATTGACAAAGAGAATTTATGCAATTCTCAAAGAAGATTACGAAAAAAACAATAAAAAAATAAACTATATTGAATCCAAATTTAACAAATTTGGGCAATGGTTTATAGATGAAGACGGAAATGAGGTGCTGTGGTATCAAAGAAAAATCTTTGACAGCGCAGTAACGATGTATTACACAATTCAACGCAATATAAAGAATAACGAGAACAATATTGTAAATCGTTATCTTAACGAAAATGAATATTGCATTATAAATAAAGTAAGAATTTATAAAAATAGATAACAAATTTTATATTAAACTTTAAAAGAAAAAATTATGTCAGTATTTAGCAGTGCAAAGTTTGCAATTCAATTTGCAAGCAAAAACAAAATTAAAAAGGGATACATAGTTGTGCATCCCGATGGCGATTGCGTTCAGGTTTCAATTCCTGAAAAATACGCAATATCAAAATTTTATTCTGTGTTCGAAATCGAATACAATGAAGATACAGAAACATTTAGAGCAATCGAAATGAATTAAAAAAAATGAAGACAGGCGTGGACAGTCGCCACGCCTGTCTTTTTTAAGTTAAACATTTAAACAAAAAAAGTAATATGAAAAAACATCTTTTAAATGCTTTTTCTCTTCAAATGATTAAAGAGAAAAATTATTCGGTAAAAGTTTCAGAAATAGAAACTTTGCCGCAAAACCTTAAAAGCGCAGTAGGACACGCCGACACATCTGCGATATTAGGCGTGGAATGTAACCGTATCAACATCGAACTCACAAGAGGAGATGTTGCATATGTCGCACAACTCCAGGGAGGTCGTTTGCCAGAAGGCGCGACAACACTCCCTGTTGGATTTTCCTTTAAATTTTTAAAAATTGAAATATTATGAAATTAGAAATTAAAATTAAAAGACCAGTCAACAGTAAAAAAATAGGAACTGCTGCGTGGACAATTGAAGAATTGAAAAAAAGCGTTTATGAATTAAAAACGCTGCAAGATGGGAACATTGCAATTGTTATAACAAAGACAAACACAATTGTATGTCAAGAAATGAAACCGCACAGTGATGTTAAGTTATTTAAAAAATTTTATTTTTCTTATGAGAAAAATAAGCTTGAAAAAGCATGGAGGGGAAACCAATATCAGCATGCAGTTGCTTGTTGTGCTGCTGAAGAAAACATAGAAAACCTAAACGAAGTTGCTTTGTTTGGGAAAGTTCTAACAGATGCAGCGAAGCACATCGTCGATAAATTTATTTTTGCCTGCGCGGAATTGCTTTTGCAGGCGATAATTGAAAGAGACGAAAAAGAAAAAATCGAAGTTGAAAATTTTAAGTTTCAAATTGTAAAGACTGATTAAGACAAATGTGAGAGTTACGTTTTTTGCGTAACTTGCTTTTTTAAAAAATAAAATTATGAAAAAATTTGATATTGAAAAAAATGTAAGCAAAAATGCTTACGAATTTCTCAAAAAAAATTTTGACATCCGTCATCAGGACGATGGCGGATGTGTTTTAACAGAAGTGTCAATGCCGAGCATTGAATTTATTTTTATTTTTCCGTCTGGAAAAATAAAAGTGAATATAAAAAACAAGGTTGTGGTAGATTTCGATTCGCTGCAAGATGCAGTCGATTTTATTATGATTTAAGATGAAAAAAGCGCACCGAAAAATTTGCGTTAGCAAATTTTTCGGTGCATTATTTTTTTTTTAAAGGTATGAAATCGAATATGTAAAAAAAAATAATCTGTTCACTTTCGTGAACACAAAATAAAAGGAATGAAAAAAAAACAAACAAGAAAAGACGTCTGCAAAATGATAGCAGATGCGCGAAAAAGACGTAAGTTAAGCACTTATAAACTTGCTGAAATGACAGGCGTTGCAAGACCAAACATAAGCAGAATCGAAAATGCATACGACTCGATTGGTATCGATCTTATACTTGTACTGCTTAATGCGCTTGACTGCAAAATCGAAATTTCAGACAAATGAAAAAAAAGAGGAGAAGATTTTATCTTCTCTTTTTTTTTGTAATTACATTTTTTATTACTTTTACACAAAATTTTTTAATATTTACGAAATGAAAAAGATATTGATTTTGTATTGCATGTTATCATCATTATTAGCATGCACAGGAAACAAGACATGTGACTGTATTGTGCTTGAAAAGGAAATTGATTCGCTGAACAAACAGATAATTTCACTTCAAAGTGAAATTGAGGGGTACAAAAACAGTCCGGACAAACTGCTTGCGCAAGCAACTGATTTGTATAAACAAAAAGGCAACAGTTCGTATATTGCCGAAATTTTATATTCGGCAAAAAAATATCATCCGGAATCTGCGGAATTGAAAAAGATAGAAGATATATTAAGAAAGCGAGAAAAGGAAGAGGAGGAAGCGAAAGCAAAAGAAGAGGCAGCGCGATTGGGAGCAGTTAATAAATTAAAGAAAAAACATGATGACATCAGTGGGATAACATGGTATTCGCAGCCATATTATGTTCATAATGAAAACACCAATCTTTTTTCAACATATATTGGGAAAAGAGGAAATAGTGTTTGGTTAAGGTTAAAGATGTCTTATTGTGGCTATGACTGGATATTTTTCGAGAATGCTTATTTATCGTATGATGATGGATACAGTTTGAGTATAGATTTTAATAAGTATGAGAATAAAGACACAGAAGTTGGATCCGGAGGGTTGGTATGGGAATGGATAGATGTTGCGGTGTCGGATAATTTACTTTTTTATTTACGTGGGCTTGCTGATGGGAAAGAGCCTAAAATGAGGCTGTCGGGAAAATATACTAAAACACGAAATTTGTCTAAAAATGAGATTAAGGGGCTTAAAGATATTTTGATGGCATATGATGTTTTAAGAAATAATTAAAAAAAATCAACAAAAAATTTGCATATTTAAAATACAGTATGTATCTTTGTGGCGGATAACAATATTATGCAGCAATCGTGCTGCCCGGACAAAGGGCTTTTTTCTTTTGTAATAAAAATTTAGCGGTTGCAAATTTTCCGTACAGAGCTGCATAAGCATTGTTATCCAGCGGAAAGAGCAGCCGCTTTTGTTTTGCTCTGTTAAATGGATAACAAAAAATGCAAGAAATGCAAAAAACAGTCGCAGGCTTGAAGAGAAGTAAGGCAGCGGCACGGGTAGCACGCGAAAAGTGCAAGATTAGGATAATGCATGGCAGACCGGGAAAGCCTGCTAATGTGAGTTTGAATGATGTAATGAATTACATCGAAAATACAAATCAAAGAGAACTGAAAATAATTTATT
>JAIRKV010000095.1 GCA_031259935.1 Prevotellaceae bacterium
TTTGCTGCATTTTGCTTTCAACAGAGCATTGTTTACAATCTGCAATTTGGTTAAATCTATCGGACAGGTTGCAGCATAAGCGGCGTAAGTGTCGGACGTCATCATTCGACAAACAATCACTCCGTGATCTTTGTATCCGCAACTTTGTTCACCTCTGTGATTACAACCAACAATGACACATCCGCCCGGAGATGCCAATTTTTTATCAAAATCGATAAGAGGAAAAACGCGAAAGAACACGTTAGTATTAGGAATATTATTTTCATATTTATCTTTGTCGCAAGACAAAAACAAAAATAAAAAAGTTAAAAAATATGTATATTTTATTCTCATGTCAAAATAAATTTATAATTTAGCGCCCTGAATATTAATTGTCAAATACAAAGATAATGCAAAAAACATTAATACAACTAACAAAAGTAATAATTTTTGCGCTGTTGATAACATCATGCGCAAAAAGAGCTACCTTGTGTCCTATGGCAGGCTGCTCAACGGAATCAAAACCAACTGCTCGTTCGCAAAAATCCAATATTACGGAATATTCGAGCGAAACGACAAAAAAAGTCAGCAGGCAACCATTGGCAACTTCTCAACGTCAAGATTCGTATCAATCAATCAACAATCGTTCGGCGCTAAAAAAAGAACAGCGCATGCGCGAAAAAAATACTCGTTACTGGGCAAAGCAAGATCAAAAAGAAGCAAAAGCAGATGCTAAACTCAAGAAAAAAGAAGAAAAAGAATATCAAAAATATCTGAAAAAAGAACGTAAACGCCACCTGAAATGGCAAGATGACGATGTGAGAAAACGCATCAAGAAAAATGAAAAATTAGCCCATAAGGCAATGAACAAAAAAGCAAAATAAACTATGGATACAGATGATATTCTAAAACTGCTGCTGATAGCATTGTTTCTTATTCCCGGACTGTTTGGAAGAAAAAAGAAAAAGGAAGAAAATCATCAACCTTATGAAACCAAACAGTATGAATATGAAGATCCGTTCGAAGATTTTAAAAACTTTGAAGACGACGATTCTTTTCAAGAAGAAACATTAGTACCGCCGCCAATTCCAAATATGATGCGGTCGCAGTCGATTGATGTGATTCCGCATGAAGAAGGCACGTCGGTTTTTACAAAAGAGCAAATTGAAGCGGCGCTTGCATCAATAGCAAGGCAGGAATCAAACAATGATGAAATATCGCAAAACGAAATAACAGACAAGGAAGATGATACAAAAAATAATGCCGAATTTTTGCATGATTTTGATTTGCGACAGGCTTTGATTTATTCTGAAATTGTTAATTCTAAATACTTTAATTGATATTTATATTTATTTAATTATTAATAAAAACATAACTGTATTGTAAAAAATTTTTTATATTTAACAAAATAAATTATCTTTGTAAAAAAAACATGGAGTTCCGAGTTGCTCGGGATTCTTTTTTATTCATATTTTTGAAAAATAAAATTTATGACAAGTGTAAATTACGTAACAGAAGAAGGATTGCAACGCTTACGCAAAGAATTGGAACAACTCAAAGGCGTTGAACGTCCTAAAATATCACAGCAAATAGCCGAAGCGCGCGACAAAGGCGACCTTTCTGAAAATGCAGAATACGATGCAGCAAAAGAAGCTCAGGGGCTTTTAGAACTTCGTATTTCCAATCTCGAAAAAGTAATCGCAAAGTCGCGTATCATTGATGAGTCAAAAATTGATATTTCGCAAGTGCAGATTATGACCAAAGTGAAACTTAAAAATATCGCAACAAAAGCCGTGATGGAATATACGCTTGTTGCAGAATCGGAAGCAAATATCAAAGAAGGTAAACTTTCGGTAAACACGCCAATAGCAAAATCGCTGCTTGGCAAAAAAGTTGACGATGAAGTAGAAGTAAAAGTCCCATCGGGTATTGTAAAATTCAAAATCTTAAATATTTCACGATAAATTCAATAATCATGGCAAGTATTTTTACAAAAATAATAAACGGCGAAATACCTTCGTACAAAATTGCCGAAGATGAAAATCATTATGCTTTTTTAGATATAAATCCTCTTGCAAAAGCACACACGCTGGTTGTACCTAAAAAAGAAACAGATTATATTTTTGACATCGAAGACAGCGCTCTTGGCAAACTTATGATGTTTGCAAAACGAGTTGCCAAAGCAATAGAAAAAAGCGTTGAGTGTAAACGTGTAGGCATTGTGGTTATAGGGCTCGAAGTTCCTCATGCACATATTCATCTTATTCCGCTCAACAGCGAATCGGATGTTGACTTTAAGAAAGCCAAATTACAACTGTCATCCGAAGAATTTAAACAAACAGCCGAAAATATAAGCAAAAATTTTGTTTAGAAAAATTTCATTTGTAATAATTTTAAAGACAACCGAAGCTACTCAAAAAAGAGTGGCTTCAGTTGTAATTTAATATAAAACAATACTTATGGCAAGTATGTAAATATTTTGTTATGAGTTTTTAATGCTCATTAATCAATTATCTTCCTTTATTATATCCATACCCCGCGTTATTGCCTGTTCGTTCATTGGTATTAAATGATGATGGCGTTCGGGCAAGGATTTTTTTAAGCCTGCAATCACATTATCCATTTTTACTATCGGTTTTACTTTCAAAAATCCGCCAAGCACAATCATATTGAACGCCTTTGCATTTTTCATGCGGGCTGCTTCT
>JAIRKV010000185.1 GCA_031259935.1 Prevotellaceae bacterium
TTAATATCATCCCAATAGGGTCTAATGTCGTCAAAAAACGTTCGAATTGCCCAATATTCGTTATACGTTACGGCATCATTTATTTTGCCTTTCAGTTTTAACAGTGCATCAAAAAACCGCATACATTCAACTGTGTATGCGGTTTTGGTTTACATTGGCTGCTGCTTTATCCGGCTTGATTTTTATCGTAACGCTGCCTGTGCCGCCGCCAAGCGTGCTATAGGCACACGGAACGGCGAACAGCTTACATAATTTAATCCTATGCGATGGCAAAATTCTACAGATGAAGGTTCGCCTCCGTGTTCGCCACAGATTCCTACTTTCAAATCGGGACGCACGCTTCTGCCTTTTTCTGTTGCCATTTGAACTAATTGTCCTACTCCATTCTGGTCGAGAACCTGGAAGGGGTCAACTTTCAGAATTTTCTTTTCGAGATAAATCGGCAAAAACGAGGCTATGTCATCGCGGCTGTATCCGAATGTCATTTGCGTAAGGTCGTTTGTTCCGAACGAGAAAAATTCGGCTTTGCTTGCTATACGGTTTGCCGTAAGCGCTGCGCGTGGAATTTCTATCATTGTTCCAACTTTATAATCAATTATTTTGCCTGTTTCGTCAAATAATTTTTGCGCTGTTGTGCGAATAATTTTTTCCTGTTCGGCAAATTCATAAAGAATACCGGTAAGCGGAACCATAATTTCTGGTACGGCAGTAATGCCTTCGTCCTGCAATTCAAGCGCTGCGCCAAGGATTGCGCGTGTTTGCATTTCGGTAATTTCGGGATAGGTATTTCCCAGCCTGCAACCGCGATGTCCGAGCATGGGATTGGCTTCGTGCAATGCGTTTACGCGCTGTTTGATTTTTTTAAGTGATACGCCCATGGCATCTGCCATTTCCTGCTGACCTTTTTCGTCGTGAGGAACAAATTCGTGCAATGGGGGATCGAGCAGGCGAACTGTTACGGGAAGGTCGTGCATTGCTTTGAATATTCCTTTGAAATCGGCTTGTTGATACGGTAATATTTTTGCAAGTGCTTTACGGCGTCCTTCGGCGTCTTCGGCTAAAATCATTTCGCGCATTGCCACTATTTTTTCTTCTTCAAAAAACATGTGTTCGGTACGGCACAAACCTATGCCTACTGCTCCGAATTTACGTGCTACTGTGGCATCGTGAGGCGTATCTGCATTGGTGCGTACTTTCAAGCGTGTGTATTTGTCAGCCAGCAGCATTAATTCTTCAAAATCGGCATCCAGTTCTGCTTCTTTTGTTTTTACCGAACCTAAATAAATATCGCCTGTTGAACCGTTCAGTGAAATATAATCGCCTTCTTTCAAAATTATTTCATCTACTTCCAGCGTTTTTTCCTTATAGTCAATTTTCAATGTGCCTGCACCCGAAACGCAGCATTTGCCCATTCCGCGTGCAACAACTGCCGCATGTGATGTCATTCCGCCGCGAGCTGTAAGTATTCCCTGTGCTGCTGCCATGCCTGCCAAATCTTCGGGCGATGTTTCGATACGAACCATTATAACTTTTTCGCCTTGTGCAGCCCATTCTGCAGCGTCGTCGGCATTAAATACTATTTTTCCTGATGCAGCGCCCGGCGAAGCTGCCAGACCTTTAGCAATAATTTTGGCATCTTTGACGGCTTCCCTGTCAAAAACAGGATGAAGAAGTTCGTCAAGTTTGTTGGGCTCGCAGCGCAGGATAGCCGTTTTTTCATCAATAATACGCTGATGAAGCATGTCGACAGCAATTTTTACCATTGCCGCTCCCGTACGTTTTCCGTTGCGTGTCTGCAAAAACCATAACTTGCCTTCCTGTACGGTAAATTCCATGTCCTGCATGTCTTTGTAATGATTTTCAAGTTTTGTTTGCAAAGCATTAAGTTCTGCATAAATTTCGGGCATCGATTCTTCCATTGACGGGTATTTTTCGGCGCGAACCGCTTCGGATATTCCCGCAAGTTTTGCCCAGCGGATTGAACCTTCTCTGGTGATTTGCTGCGGAGTTCTAATTCCGGCAACAACATCTTCGCCCTGTGCATTTATAAGATATTCACCAACGAAAATATCTTCGCCTGTTGCTGCATCGCGACTGAACGCAACGCCTGTTGCCGAAGTATCGCCCATGTTGCCGAATACCATTGCCTGAACGTTAACGGCTGTTCCCCATTCGGCAGGAATTCCTTCCATTTTACGGTAAAGAATAGCACGGTCGTTCATCCAGCTGTCGAACACTGCGCAAACTGCTCCCCAAAGCTGCTCGTATGAATCGTCGGGGAAGTCTTTGCCTGTCTGGTTTTTGACTGCCGTCTTAAATTTCATTACCAGTTCTTTGAGGTCGTCTACTGAAAGTTGAGTGTCGAGTTTTACGCCCTTTTCTTCTTTCATTTCTTCAATGATTTTTTCAAAGGGGTCAATATCCGTTTTGTTTGACGGTTTCATTCCGAGAACAACGTCGCCATACATTTGTACAAATCGACGATACGAATCCCATGCAAAACGCGGATTTCCCGTTTTACGTGCAAGACCTTCAACAACTTTATCGTTCAAACCGAGATTGAGAATTGTATCCATCATTCCCGGCATCGAAGCGCGGGCGCCGGAGCGTACCGAAACCAAAAGCGGATTTTCAACATCGCCGAATTTTGATTTCATTAAATCTTCAACACCCTGTATTGCTTTTTCTACATCTGCCCTGAGGTCTTTTACAACTTCGTCCTTACCTGCTTCGTAATATTCGTTGCATGTTTCGGTCGTAATTGTAAATCCGGGAGGAACAGGAACGCCTATAAGGTTCATTTCTGCAAGGTTAGCCCCTTTGCCTCCAAGTAAATTTTTCATATCTGCTTTACCTTCAGCTTTTCCGTTGCCAAAGGTATAAACGCGTTTTTTATCTGCCATTTTTTATGTTTTATTTATATAATTTAAAAAAGTTTGCAAAGATAGCATAAAATTTTCAATTACATACAGACGAATAAAAATGCAGTATGAATTTTATAAAAAAAAGCAGCCGTTTTTTCGAATATCAAAATTATTTACTTCCTTAACCGGATTATTTGTTCATTTTAGTCCACGAATTACACGAATTGCACGAATTTTTTTGTTCTTTATTTTTTAAATCATTAAATTTTTAAATTATTAAATATCAACAGCAGCGGGTAAGTTCAAATAGTAAATGCAACTGGGATAAGAAAAAAATTGAGTTTCGGGGGTATCCCCGAAACTCAATTGAGAAAAAAGTCTTATTTTAGTTGTTAATTGTTAAATTTTTCTGTCTAATAATTTATATTATAGGACATTCTATCTTTTGCAAAGGTATATAAATATTTGGTAATTCCAACCCCCATATTTTAAAATATTTTAAAAATAAATTAATAATACACTATCATACAACAATTTAGCCTGACTTATAATATAAATTATAAGACAAAAAAACGAGATATGCGATATATTGAAATTTATTTGTCGAAAATTCAATACACTCTGTAAAACAGCAATTTCGTACGTACATCAGCGAGGCTTTGAATTACAGCAGTGAGAATCCGGTAGAAAGTAAGGCTTCGACAGACGGAAATGAGGTTATAATTGTAAAACAGTGTAAAACAGTATGTTTTTTTAATAATTTTAAAAAATATTTTTTACAGAATATAAGATTTTTAGCACTTTTAACTACAAATAAATCAATATAATGATTATTATATTAACAAATATTATAAATATAGTGTATTTTGTTACTTTTTATAATTTAATTATTTTTGCCGACATGAATAAAAGATATAATATAAATTAAAACAAATTTTTTTAATGTAAAACAAAATTATTTATGAAGAAAATTTTATTAGTATTAATGATTTTAATTATCGGGATTTGCCCTGCCTATTCGCAAGACAGGATTACAGGATCTGTAATTGATGATGCAACAGGCGAAGTATTATCCTTTGTATCGGTTATTGTCAAAGGAACCACTACTGCTGTAACTACAAGCGATAACGGTTCGTTTTCCATAACTGCTCCCGCTACGGGGATACTGGTATTTTCGTTTATTGGCTACGAAACACTGGAGGTTGCAATAGACGGAAAGAAAGAAATAAATGTACGGCTTAAATCGTCCACAACAATGCTGGAAGAAGCCGTTGTAACAGGTATGACCAAAATCGACAAGCGTTTGTTTACAGGAGCATCCGACCATATTTCGGCTGAAACCGCTAAATTAAACGGTATTGCCGATGTAAGTCGTGCCCTTGAAGGACGTTCGGCAGGAGTTTCCGTTCAAAACGTATCGGGAACTTTTGGAACAGCGCCTAAAATAAGAGTACGCGGAGCAACTTCAATTTATGGCAGTTCTAAACCTTTATGGGTTGTGGATGGAATTGTAATGGAAGATGTAATCGAAGTTGATTCCGACGGGCTTTCATCAGGCGATGCCGAAACGCTTATCAGTTCTGCAATAGCAGGACTTAATGCCGATGACATCGAAAGTTTTCAAATATTGAAAGATGGTTCGGCAACTTCTATTTACGGAGCCCGCGCAATGGCGGGAGTTATTGTTGTTACGACAAAGAAAGGTAAAGCAGGCGTAAGCAGTATCAACTACAACGGAGAATATACCGTGCGTCTGGTGCCGCGTTATGCTGATTTTAACATTATGAATTCTCAGGAGCAAATGGGAGTTTATCAGGAATTGCAGCAAAAAGGCTGGCTAAACCTTTCAGGTACGGTCAGAGACAGAGAAAGCGGAGTTTACGGCAAAATGTATCAGTTGATAAATACATACGACCCGATAACGAAAACTTTTAAACTGACAAATACAGAAGAAGCAAAAAACGCTTACCTGCGTCTGGCTGAAATGCGAAATACCGACTGGTTCAACGAACTGTTCAAACCGAGTATCATGCAATCTCATTCGGTAAGCATGTCGGGCGGTACGGATAAAACTACATATTATGCTTCGTTAAGTGCATTGCTTGATCCGGGCTGGTCGAAGGCAAGTTCGGTTAATCGCTACACGGCAAATACAAATGTTAATTACAGCATATACAAAAATTTGTCGCTGAATTTTATTTCAAACGCTTCGTACCGTAAACAGAAAGCGCCCGGAACATTAAGTCGGGATGTAGATGTAGTATCGGGAGAAGTAAAACGCGATTTTGACATTAATCCATACAGTTATGCGTTGAACACATCACGAACAATGAGTCCTAACGAATATTATACGCGTAATTATGCGCCGTTTAATATCAATTCCGAATTAGACAATAATTATATGGATATAAATGTAACCGACTTGAAATTTCAGGGCGAGTTAAAATGGAAGCCTCTGAAAAGTTTGGAATTGGCTTTATTGGGAGCTATTAAATATTCGGCATCTACGATAGAGCATAATATCAGGGACAACTCAAATCAGGCTTTGGCTTATCGCGCCATGCCCGATGCTACAATACGCGACAGCAATCCTTTTCTTTATACCGACCCCGATATTCCGTATGCTTTACCTGTAACAGTATTGCCCAACGGCGGTATATACAATCGCACCGACAATAAAATGCTTGGATACGATTTGCGCACAACTGCAACATGGAATCAAACATTCAAAGACATTCATATTGTCAATTTTTTCGGAGGAATGGAGTTAAATTCAATTGACCGTGAAAAATCGTGGTTCAGAGGATGGGGACGCCAATATACCTTAGGCGATGTTCCAAATTATGCTTATCAGGTGTTCAAACAGGGAATGGAACAGAATACCGATTATTTTACAACAGGAATGTCCCGATCGCGAGATGTCGCATTTTTTGCGTCGGGAACATATTCGTACAGGACAAAATATACAGTAAACGGAACACTGCGTTACGAAGGTTCTAATAAACTGGGAAAATCGCGTTCGTCGCGCTGGTTGCCTACATGGAATATTGCCGGTTTGTGGAATATTTACAGAGAGCCGTTTTTCAGCAAATTCGAATCGGTGCTGTCTCATGCAGCAGTAAAAGCATCTTACAGTTTGACAGCCGACAGAGGTCCGGGTTTTGTAACAAATTCGCAAGTGATTATTAACAGCGAAAGACCGTGGAGACCTACCGAAAGCGCAAAAGAAACCGTTTTGGGAATATATGACCTGGAAAACAGCGAACTTACATACGAAAAGAAACACGAACTAAACACAGGCATCGATTTGGGATTTTTGAACAACAGAATAAATTTTACTGCCGACCTGTACTGGCGCAGTAATTTCGACCTTATAGGACCTGTTGCTACAACAGGAGTAGGCGGTGATGTTGACAAATATGCAAACGTTGCATCAATGAAATCGCAGGGTATTGAATTTTCGCTTACAACAAAAAACATCAATACAAAAGATATGGAATGGACTACAAGTTTTATTTTTTCGTACAGTAAAAATGAAATAACGGAACTGCTGACTAAGAAAAGAGTTATTGACCTTATCACAGGAAACGGTTTCGGTATGCAGGGATATCCGTACAGAGGATTATTTTCTATTCCTTTCAAAGGATTGAATGAAGACGGATTACCTACTTTTATTAACGAAAAAGGCGAACTCACAACTGTAGATATTAATTTTCAGGAAATAGAAAAAATAGATTTTCTGAAATATGAAGGACCGACAGAACCTACGCATTTCGGCAGTTTGGGTAATATATTCAGATATAAAAACTTCAGATTGAATGTATTTATTACTTATTCGTTTGGTAATAAAGTTCGTCTTGACCCTGAATTCAGTGTTGTATATTCGGATGTGCGGTCTATGCCTAAAGAATTTAAAAACCGCTGGATACTGCCGGGAGACGAAGCATATACCAATATTCCCGCTATTGCAAGTTATCGCCAGTACAGAGATATAAGTAGCCTGTCGTATGCCTACAATGCTTACAACTATTCGGATGCCCGAATAGCCGATGGCGGATTTATACGGCTCAAGGAAATATCACTGTCATACGATTTTCCATCCAACTGGATTTCACCCTTAGGATTTAAAACACTCAGCGCAAAAATTCAGGCTACAAACCTGTTTTTGCTCTATGCCGATTCAAAACTCAACGGACAGGATCCCGAATATTTCCAGTCGGGCGGAGTTTCTTTACCCGTACCAAAACAAATTACAATGACATTAAAATTAGGATTATAAAATAATATGAATATGAAAAAATATCTTATATCAATAGCGTCTGTTACATTAATGATATTAAACGTTTCGTGCAACGACTATCTTGACGAAATTCCCGATAACAGACTTGAATTAGACACGGATGAAAAAATTACCAGACTTTTGGGAAGCGGATACGCCAACCATCTGTTTGTATTCACTACCGAAATGATGTCAGATAATGTTGATGACAGAGGCAATTTGCAAACATCTTATTCCATACTTCAAGATGAAATGTACGCATGGAAAGATATTCAGGAAATAGGCAACGAATCTCCAAAACGCATATGGGAAACCTATTATCTTGCAATAGCAACAGCCAATGAGGCGCTTGATGCTATCGAAAAAGCGGGAAATCCCGAACGATTGAACCCGCAGCGCGGCGAAGCGCTTATGATTAGAGCATTTCATCATTTTTATCTTGTAAATGTATTTGCAAAACATTATTCTACAGCCGGCGGCGAAACCGATCTCGGTATTGTGTATATGGAAGAACCCGAAACAACGGTAAAACCCGCTTACAAACGCGAACCTGTTGCCGAAATTTACAGAAAAATTGAACGTGATATTGCAGAAGCGCTTCCGATGATTGATGACAATATTTACGAAGTGCCTAAATATCACTTCAACCGCAGAGCCGCTTACGCCTTTGCAGCGCGCTTTTATCTGTTCTACAGAAAATATGATAAGGTTATAGCCTGCGCCAACGAAGTACTTGGCGAAAATCCCACCAGAGTGCTGCGAGATCTTACCCGCATTTCAAGCCTTGTACGGGAATTCGCACCTATTGCCGAAGATTATGTAAAACCCGAACAAAATGCAAATCTTCTGCTAATGACAGGATATTCTCAATTGGGTCGTATTTTCGGAAATTATTCTGTAGGAAAAAAATACATGCATTCCAAATATTTGGCAGGTACCGAAACAACTCAGTGCAACGGTCCCTGGGGTACTTATGTTGAAGGAATGTTCTATCTTCCATCTTTATCATATACGGCAGGATATATAGCGGTTCCCAAATTACCAAACTTGTTTGAATATACCGACCCTGTGGCAGGAATCGGATATCGCAGAACAGTTTATTCAGCCCTGCATACCGACGAAACATTACTGTGCAGAGCCGAAGCATATATTATGCAGGAAAACTATGATGCTGCTACGGAAGATTTGGCTTTGTGGATGTCGCAGCATACAACTTCATCAACTGCTCTTACGCGGGAACTTGTAAACAACTATTATTCGGCACAGCCGTATTACAAACCCGATGATCCCACGCCAAAAAAACAGTTGAATCCCGAAATTCCTGTTGTTTCCGAAGAACAGGAAAACTTTTTGCAATGTCTGGTACAGTTTCGCCGTATCGAAACCATATTTGAAGGTTTGCGCTGGTTTGATATTAAGCGCTTCGGCATAGTGATATATCGCCGATACCTTGATGAAAACAATACGGTTACCGTAACAGATGAACTGAAATTAGACGACCAGCGCAGGGCAATTCAACTGCCGGCATCTGTTATAAGCGCTGGAATGGAACCTAATCCAAGATAATATATTATGAAACAAGTAAAATATAAAGATATTATTAAACAAATAAAATATAGAAATCTTATGAAAAATATAAAAATATTTTTAGTAACAATAATAACAGCAACTATAGCATGGTCGTGTTCAGAAGACAAACTGAACAGCGAAAGCGTATTCAAAGACCCTGATCCTGCTTTGCAAACCGAGTTCGATAAATGGCTTTTGGAAAATTATACCTATCCGTACAATATCAGTTTCAAATACAAAATGGAAGATATAGAAAGCAATATGACTTACGATCTGGTGCCGGCAACAGTTAAAAATTCCATAGCCATGGCAAAAATAATAAAGCATTTATGGCTCGAAGTATATGATGACGTAGCAGGCGTTGATTTTACCAGAACTTACATTCCCAGAGTTATCCATCTTATAGGCTCCGGCGCTTATAATAGCAACAATACCTTTTTGCTGGGAACTGCCGAAGGCGGTCTTAAAGTTACGCTTTTCCGTATAAATGACTTAAATATCAATAATATAAGCATAAGTTTGCTGTCGGAATGGTATTTGCATACCATGCATCACGAATTTGCCCATATATTGCATCAAACAAAAGACTATCCTTCTGAATTTAAAGCAATTTCCAATAACGACTATATAGGAGACGACTGGGCTGCATCCACTGCAACTCTGGCAATTGCCAACCAGCTGGGCTTTGTAAGTCGCTATGCGCGTTCGGAAGCCAATGAAGATTTTGTTGAACTACTGTCCATATATGTAACAAAGGGACAGGCAAACTGGAATGCTATTCTTGCGCAGGCAGGAACAGCAGGCACCGCTATTATCAATCAAAAGTTGGAAATAGTAAAAGTATATCTGCGAAATTCATGGGGTATAGAACTTGATGAACTTCGCCGTGTTTTTGAACTTAGAGCATCAACGCTCAATCTATTGGATTTGTCTAATCTTTAAAATAACAGGTTATGAAATTAATGAAAAATATAATTTATTTATTTGTCGCTTCGTTATTTCTAATGCAGTCGTGCGTGAAAGACGAAGAAAATATATTTGATGACAGTGCAGCGGCACGAGGTCAAAAGGCTGTTGAAGAATACATGCAACTGCTCGTAAGCGCTGAAAACGGCTGGTACGTTGATTATTATCCCGAACTCAACCACAAAGTCGGCGGATATGCAATGTATCTGAAATTTACTGCAGATGGCATGGTTGACGTAAGTTGTGAAATACAGACAAACCTGCCTCCACGCCAAACCGAAACTTCACAGTTTGAAGTATTTATGGAACAGGGACCCATACTTTCGTTTAGAACTTACAACAAGGTAATGCACTATTTCAGCGAACCTTCTGCAAGCGACATAAACGGGCTTGAAGGTGATTATGAATTTATAATTATGAAAGCCGAAACGGATGAAATTCTCATAAAAGGTAAAAAAGGCGGAAACAAAATGACTCTTCGCCGAAATACTGCCAATCTTAATCCCGATAATCATCTTGCCGAAATTGCCGGTTTAGCCGATTTAATGTCGGGATATGCAATGTTCGAATTTGTTGTTGAAAACGTTTCGGTGGGAATTGCAGCTGTAACGGAAAGATCTTTCGATATGGAATATTCAGACGGTAGCGAAGATGAAAAAATAAGCTACGCATTTACTTCCAGCGGAATAAGGCTTTATGAACCTTACACCATAAACGGAATTACTGTGGAAAACTTTGTATGGGACAGCGTAAACGAACAGTACATTTGTTCCGACCAGGGCGCAAACGCTTATCTGAAAATGTATTTTCCCGCAGATTTTCAGATAAAATACGAAGAATTTTTAGGAAAATGGAAACTGGAATATGAAGCCAGAGATTCAGCATCATGGACATCGGGAACAGACACAGTTGAACTCACAGAAATAAAACGAAATGCAAAATTAATGCTGGAATGCGACAAAATGTTCAATTTTGCAGGTATAACATTAACTTTTGACCCGCGTAAAGGTGTAGTCTACGCTTACTGCATCAACACAGATGTACATTCAAGCGGTAATTACATACGCCAGTGTCCTTATGACACGCAGGCAGGATATATATATGTTTCGGTATATAATCCGCCAAACTATCTTGGAGGATTAGTCGGCGTCTGGAACGGCGACCAGAACAGTGAACGTAAAATTACATTTGAAGACAACAGGGTATGGGGTACTTATAAAGCCAACGGGATACTTTTGCGGTTATATACTCCGGGCAATACGAGCGCAGGCAACTATACTGCCAATATAAACGGAAAATATGCCTTCAGAAATTTAGTTTTAACAAAAATCGATTAAAAAATTAAGATATGAAAAAGATTTGTATAGTACAGATATTGCTGCTGTCAATATTTTTGACAGGATGCAATTCTACGGAATACTATGAGTTTGAAAATACTCAGGTAAAAATTGAAAGCGCCGAGATTAATTTCACCGCAGCAGGAGGCACAGGCGAAATTGTTGTAGCAGAATCTGAAAATTTTACAGCCGCAGTTGACCAGGACTGGTGCAGTCTTGCAATAAACGGTAAAATAATTTCAATAACGGCAACGCCCAACATGTCCATATCGGGACGCAGCGCGCGAGTAACACTTAAATCGGGAAACAGAATAAATTATGTTTCAATAACACAAACTTCGGTAACTTTAAATATAGATGCTACCAATATCAGCATTGATGGTAAAGGAGGCGAGGCGCGTATTGCATACTCAACCGAAGCAACCCTTGTAATTGATACTGTCTACGATTCATGGTTAACGGCTTCGATAGACGGAAATGAAATAGTGTTGCAGGTAACAGCCAATCCAAGCATGGATAATACACAATCTTCAACGGTTACATTAGCCGTGCAAAATGAGACTGGCACAATACTGTTTACCTATAATCTTAATATTACTCAGGGAAAGAATTATCTTAACTACGAAGATTACCTCGGAACATATACAATGAATTACGCAATAACTAATGCAAATTCAACTCCTACTCGTTCACTTACTGTAACATTATCGGTAAAATCAGAAGCAGACCAAACATACTATCTTGAAGGTATATTGACCGATGCATTGGCTCAATATGGGAATATAACCGTTAAATATAACGCAGATGGAACTCTTTCTCTTTTAGGACAGATAATATTTCCTTATCCCATCAATACTGCTTATGATACATGGTGGCTTCCATATTCCGAAGACTCTTATATTAGCCGAACTACAACGTATGGTATGATTTCCGCCAATACTGATCTTTCAAACGGAGGGCTTAAATTCACAATGATTGATAACGGAGTGTGGGTGACTCGTAAAACTGCCGGATTTATGATTAGAAATTATAGTGGTTCTACAAATATGGGCAACATAGCCGGACAAGATGGACAACCATACTATTTCTATCCATCATTTGAAAAGCAATAAATAAAATATCAGATTGTTAATTATTAAACGACAAGGGTATCCATAAAAAGGATGCCCTTGTTTTTTATTCAAAGTTACCGTTCGGCGTTTATGGTAGTTGCCACTTAAAAACTGTTTAAATCACATACTTAGTCGCTCCTTAATAAGTGGTGAAATTATTTATTATAAACATTTATAAATGTAAATTATCGAATAAAAATACCGTGTTTTACGTACATACAGGCTAAAAGTCGGAAAAACAGGAACAGGTTTTTTCTTCTTTGTGTTCGTCATTGCGAACTGCGAAGCAGGAAGCAACCGAAGCGCAGCGGAGCTCAACGGAGTTAATCCAGAAGATTATTCGCCATTTTTTTACTGTTTATTTTTCTGGTTTGCTTCGTCGCTGCGCTCCTCGCAATGACGTGCTACTTGCTTTTATGTCAAAACAAAACCGACAGAAATAATGTCGTATTATTGCTGATTTTTTTATTTGTAAGGAGCGACTACTTACTCTTGCCTTATAAGAAAATGGTATTGTCCATCACTTCCGACAATGGAAGTGAATTTTACGAACACAAAAAAATAGATAAACTGTTAGATACCGCATTTTATTTTGCCAATCCATATTCTTCTTGGGAAAGGGGATTAAATGAATATACGAACAAACTTATTAGGCAATATATTCCTAAAAAAGAAGCTTTTAATACTTTCTCAGATGATGAAATACTAAAATTTCAATATAAAATTAACCGTAGACCAAGAAAATTACTGAACTTTGACTCGCCCTGGAAGGTATTTTCCTCCGCAGTGAATAATCCTGTTGCATTTGATGCTTGAATCTACTCTGCTTACTTTTGTTTCAAGACAAAACCGACAAAAATAATATCGTATTATTGCTGATTTTTTTATTTTTAAGGAGCGACTAAATAAAAAAATAAGATTGTTTTGACGAAAGAAGCAGCGAAATCAGAAAGATTCGGATAGCCTCGCCGAAACTTGACGGAATTTATCCGGAAAATTTGGCTTTTTTCATTTTCAATCTCATATTTTTACCTCGTGCAAAACATGAAAATGCTTTTTACTGTCGTTTTGCCATTACAAGCAGCAATGTTTCCAATAAAAGCATGATATTCCAACCTTTTTTCTTCGACGTCCAACCTTTTTGGTTGGATCTTTAACCTTTTTGGTTAAAACCGTATGCAGAGAAAGTAAAATTCTCCGCTCTCTGTGTCGCAGTTGACAGTCGGGAACGGAGATTTTTTCTGTTTGAAACCGCTCGGGGAATTAATAAACAGATGTTCATTACGAATAAAAAAAATCGGCAGTAACAGGATATTGAAATGCTCGGTCGGCAGTGTCCGTAAATTATATTTTTGTTTATAATTGATAATTCGTAATTGATTTGTATCTTTGACGCCGAAATAAAATCGAAAACAATGAAAAAAATATTTGTACTCTTTATCGCAATGTTTTTTGTGTTGCAGCAAAACACACAGGCGCAAAACAATACGGCTGTAATCGAAAAAATCGACAGTCTTGTTCACGTTGTCATGAACGACTGGAAAATACCCGGAATGGCGATTGCCGTAATCAAAGATAATGATGTAATGTTAAAAAAAGGATTCGGCACAAAATCGCCGGCAGAATTTTTACCTGTTGACGAAAATACTGTTTTTCAAATCGGTTCGGTGTCGAAATCATTTACGGCAGCGCTGGTTGCAATGCTCGTTGACGAAAAAAAATTAAACTGGAACGATAAAGTTATCGACCATCTTCCTGATTTTGAAATGTACGATTCGCTTGCAACAAAATCCATGCAAATACGTGATATTATGACGCATCGCAGCGGTTTGCGCCGACAGGCTGGAACTTATATTCCCAATATGGGTTACGGCAGAGATGATATTTACGGTTTTTTGAAATACATAAAACCCGATACGGAATTGCGTTCTACGTATGCATACAACAATATAACCTTTATTATAGCCGCAAAATTAATTGAAAAATATACAGGAAAATCGTGGGAAGAAAATATCCGCGAGCGCATTTTCGAACCTTTGGGAATGACAAATTCATCGGTGAACGAAGAAGGATTTTTGAACAGCGAAAATCGAAGCATGTCGTGCGAATTTGAATACGACAGCGGAATAAAAAACAAATGGCTTTATGATGACGACCGCGCTCTGTTCTGGCTCACAGCGATTGGTCCGGCAGGTTCGATAAACTCAACGGCAACAGACTTGATTAAATGGTCGAACTTTCATCTGAATAAAGGCAAAGTTGATGGAAAAGAAATAATTTCGGAAGAAAACATTAAATATTTACATACGGGACAAATAATTACGAGCATGGATTCGGCGCGAATTACGGTTTATGGACATTGCTGGTTTATAGAACAGACAAACCGTTCCCGTATTTATTTTCATACAGGAACAACATGGGGATTTACAACGCTTTGCGTTTTTGTTCCCGAAATCAGTCTGGGAATTGTAATTCTTGCCAATTCCGAATCGCCTGAAGATCCGCGATATACAATCATGAACAGCATAATAGACTGGTTTATGTTCGGAAAATTAAATAAAGATTATCATGCCGAAAGGTTTGGCAAATTTATTAAAGAATCTGAAGAAAAAGCAAAAAAACAAAGCGAAAAAGAAACAGATGAATTTACCGAAAGTCGTCAATATGACGATTATGCCGATACATATCATAATGAAATATTAGGTGATGCAAAAATAAAAGTCGAAAACGAAAAACTGTTTATTACAATAGGAAAACAGAACTGGACAAAAGAATTGAAACATGTTAACGGACATAAATTTGAATTTCGTATGCAGGGACATACTTTCCCTCTGAAATTTCTTTTCGACTGCGACCGCGTTTCGGGATTTGATATTGATTTCGGATATGAGGAATATTTCGGATACTGGGTAAACGACAATAATTGCGGCGATATGGAAGAAGATAATGCTTAAAGAATATAATTACATTTCACATTGGAAGATTTAAAAAACAAATTAAACGACAGTCAATACAAAGCGGCAACTGCAATCAATGGCGCAACGCTGATAATTGCGGGCGCAGGATCGGGAAAAACTCGAACATTGACATATCGCATAGCCTGTATGATTTCGCAGGGCATTGCTCCGCAAAATATTCTTGCGCTTACATTTACCAACAAAGCGGCAAACGAAATGCGCGAACGTATAAAAAGTATTGTGGGAAGCCAAAATTCTTATCGAATATGGATGGGAACTTTTCATTCCGTATTTTCACGAATACTTCGTGCCGAATCCGCCGCAACGGGATTTTCATCAAATTTCACAATTTACGACACTGCCGATTCTAAAAGCCTGATAAAATCAATAATCAGCGAACTTGGCTACGATGAAACAAAATATAAGCCCAACGAAATACTATCGCGAATATCAAAAGCAAAAAATGCGCTTATTACTCCTAATGCCTATTCGGCAAACGCAAACATTCTGGCAGAAGACAAAAAACAAAAAAAACCTTATATTTTCAACATATATGCAACTTACATGCAAAAATGTAAAAATGCAAATGCAATGGATTTCGACGATTTATTACTGAATACCAACATACTGTTTCGCGATAACGCTGCGATTTTGGAAAAATATCAAAATCAATTTCAATATATCTTAATCGACGAATATCAGGACACAAATTATTCTCAAAATCTGATAATAAAAAAACTTGCCGAAAAACACGGTAATGTCTGCGCTGTCGGCGATGATGCTCAAAGCATTTACGCTTTTCGCGGTGCGCGAATCGAAAATATTCTGAATTTCCGAAACGACTATCCGAACTATAAAGAATTTAAACTCGAAGAAAATTATCGCTCTACTCAAACCATTGTAAACGCTGCAAATTCTATCATAAAAAACAATACGAACCAACTGAAAAAGGAATGTTTTTCAAAAAGCGAAACAGGTGAAAAAATAGGCATAATACAATCCTATACCGATCAGGAAGAAGGTTTTTTGGTTGCAGATTCAATATCAGATGCAATACGTCAAAAACGAATATCATACAGCAATTTTGCAATATTGTACAGAACAAATGCTCAATCACGAATATTTGAAGATGCCCTGCGCCGAAAAAACATTCCATACAAAATATACGGCGGACTTTCGTTTTATCAGCGTGCTGAAATCAAAGATTTTATCGCATATCTTCGCCTTTGCGTGAATCATAACGATGATGAAGCCTTCAAACGAATTATAAATTATCCTGCCCGCGGAATAGGAAATACAACTATGGAACGCTTGCAATTACTGGCAAACGAAGAACAAAAAAGCCTGTTCGATGCCGTAAAATCGGACAACATTGCATCAGGCGGAATAAAACCGGCGACACAAAAAAAATTATATGATTTTGTAAATCTTATCGAAAGTTTCACTGCAAAAATATTTACTGTCGATGCTTTTGAATTTGCCAAAAACCTTGCATCCGAATCAGGAATAATTGCAGATTTGGAACAGAATATTTCAGTCGAAGGAAAAAGTCGGTATGAAAATATTGGAAGTTTAATGAACGGAATAAAAGAGTTTTGCAGCAGCGACAGAATAAATAACGATAATCAATCCGATTTTGCTACGACAATAAATGAGTATCTTGATAACGTAGCATTGATAACAGATGCCGACAACGAAAAAGCCGAAGATGCCGACAAAATTTCGTTGATGACGGTACATCAGGCAAAAGGTTTGGAATACGGACACATATACATTACCGGAATGGAAGAAAATGTTTTTCCGGTCACAAAAGATATATCACTGAACGAACTGGAAGAAGAACGGCGACTGTTTTATGTTGCCCTCACGCGTGCAAAAACAAAAGTAAACATATCTTTTTCACAATCGCGATATCGCTGGGGAAAACTTGAATATAACAGGATAAGCCGCTTTGTTCTCGAAATCGACAAACAGTTTTTGGAAACAGGATCAAACTGCGAAGTATCAATTAACAAATCAGACAATAACAGTATCGCCGACAGTTGTGATGAAATGATTTCGCAACCGAAGCATACTATAACCACAGTTATAAAACGTCAGCCATCAAATCAGCATACGCCTTCGGCAAACTTTGCCATATCCGATTATAAAGATGTGAGAACAGGAATGCGCATAGAACATAACCTTTTCGGATATGGAAAAGTTATAAATATCGACAAATATGCACCTGACGGCAAAATGATTGTGATGTTCGACGACAATTTCAAACGAACGCTCCTGTTCAAATATGCAAAAATAAGAATAGTGAAGTAATTCATATCGAACATAAAAATTGACTGTAAGTGATTGAAAACTAACCTGACAAAACAAGGCAGTTGAAAATTTAACCAATATTCCACATATAAAACAGTGAAAAAGGATGGTAAAATTTTGGTTAATTAGCCGCTCCTTAAAAAATAAAAAAAATCAGCAATAATACGACATTATTTCTATCAGTCTTGTTTTGACATAAAAGCAGCAGCACGTCATTGAAAAGCGATTTAAACATTTAAAAATTTAAAGATTTAAAGAACAAAACGTCATTGCGAGGAGCGCAGCGACGAAGCAATCCAGAAAAAACCGTCTGAACTTTGATTTGCGTGATTAAAATGATTAATAATGAAAAAAGAAAGACAAATAAAAACATTATTTCCACCTTATTTACAAAAACAAAACAACCTTAGTAGCAACAGATAACACACACCCGCCAACCTTATTACCTTATTGTTCATTTGTTTCCTGCATCCCGGCGGGATGCGTCGCTAGGTAGAAATTTCATCGCAACCAAAGGTTACGTGCGGAGCAGCGACGGTGTTTCAAGTCATCTGCCGTAACCCGCACGTGATGCATGAAGAGATGTGGCTTTTACCGAGATGCAATTCCTGCGGAATTTAAAATCATAAAAGAATATTGCATTCCGCTTTTTTTGTCGATAAAAACCTGACTTTGGCTTTCAACGGTAAATTTTTTTGCGTCAATATTCGGAAAGAACACATCCGCATCGAAAGACTGATGAATTTT
>JAIRKV010000191.1 GCA_031259935.1 Prevotellaceae bacterium
TCGGCGTTCCGCCTCGCAATGACGAACAAAAAGAAGAAAAAACCTGTTCCTGTTTTGCCGACTTTTAGCCTGTATGTACGTAAAACACGGTATTTTTATTCGATAATTTGCATTTATAAATGTTTATAATAAATGACTTCATTACTTAATTAAGGAGCGACAAATTAGAATATATGAAAAAAACAAAATCTCTGCTGTTACAGAGATTTTATCACATTTTCAGTACCCGAGGTCGGGGTCGAACCGACACAGGTTTGAACCTACTGGTGTTTGAGACCAGCGCGTCTACCAATTCCGCCACCCGGGCAATTGCAAACCATTTTTTCAAGATAATTTAGCGCGACAAAAGTATAAAAAAAAAATAATTTACATGCTATAAATTAAAAAAAAATTGAAAAAACTTTTAATTTATAAAAAAAGTTGTAATTTTGTTTTTTTAACAAATTATATAAATATTTAAAATTATAAAAAAATGACAGCAAAGTACCAAGTTGATGCAATAGACCAGAAAATTCTTTATTATCTGGTAAAGGATGCAAGGATTCCTTTTTTAGAAATAGCCAGAGGATGTGGCATTTCGGGAGCTGCAATTCACCAACGTGTAAAAAAAATGGAAGAAGCCGGTATTATAGTTGGCTCTCAACTCATTGTTAAACCCAAATCTCTCGGCTATGATTTATGTGCTTTTGTCGGTGTTACATTGGTACAGTTAAGCATGTACAATTCAGTTGTTGAACAGTTGACAAAGATACCGGAAGTTGTCGAATGTCATTTTGTTACCGGAGTATTTGCCATGCTGGTGAAGGTTTATTGTCGTGATAATGCGCATCTTATGGAAGTTTTGGTCAACACGATTCAAAACATTCCGGGAGTATCAAAAACCGAAACATGGGTTTCATTAAACCAGGCGATAAACCGTCAAATCTACGTGATGGACAAAAAGGTTTCGAAAACTAAAAAAATCCGCAAGGGAATTAATATTTCGTAAATTAGATAAATTTTTCAACAAAATTAATATCTGTCGGAAATGTAATTTTTATATTTTCGCGATGTCCTTCCGTATAATTTATGGAATAACCTGATTTTTCAACAACCGAAGCATCGTCTGTAAATTCGGGAACGTAAGCCTGCTTGTATGAATTAATTATAATATCGGATATAAATACTTGTGGCGTTTGTACAATATAAACTCCATCTCGATTAACAATTTCATTCGTGCTTCCGTTTATTCTTCGCAACGATTCGTTTATCTGTATTACAGGAATTGCACTGCCTTTTTCTGCTGCAAGTTCAAAGCATTTTTTGATTGTTTCGATTTTCACTAACGGGCGCACGCCATCATGCACGGCAATAATTTTATAATCATCCGAAATTTTTTCAAGCGCATTTTTAACCGAATGAAATCTTGTTATGCCGCCGGTTACAATGGTGTGTTTATATTGAAAATCATATTCGACGCAAAGTTTTTGCCATGTCTGTATTTGATTACGGGGAAGCGCCAGTATTACATCAAGCGTATTGTCAAATTTCATAAATTTTTCAACAGTATGCATCAAAACGGGTTTGTTTTTTATCAATAAAAACTGTTTTGGAATGAAGTTGCCCATTCGTAAACCTATGCCTCCGGCAATAATTATAACTGCATTTTTCATCGTTTTTTCATTATGATTTTTTCCAAATTTTTTTTTTTCCAAATCCTAACATATTATTTGTATATTTGGCAAAAGTGATTTCCAACATCCATAAGTCGGCTTTGCATATAATTGCATAAGGAAAACGTTTCACGTAAATTTTATGACAGTGTTTTTGCATTTCGTTTGTCGGTTGCGTGGCGTTTCCATTAAGTTGCAAGCCTTGTATTTTGCCAACAATTTTTGTTTCCAAAACTATAGATGCTGCTACGTTTTCGTTTTTTTTCATATCGCTGAAATGTTTTGTTTTATCATCGGAATAAAAGATAAAAATATTGTTTTCAGTATCGTAAGCGTAAAACACATTAGCGCAATATATTCGGCTGCCATCGAATGTTGCAAGCGTAAGCACATGGTGTTTTTTTATGAACGATATTATTTGTTTGTCGATTTTCATTCTGTAAAATGTCCTTAATGAAATTTTCAAATTGCAAATTTATAAAAAATCGGGTTCGGAACAGTTTAAGAAATTTATTTTTTGTAAAATTTATCATTACTGTGCGATAAAACACAGCGCTTGTGGAAACCATTTTATCAATCAGTTTAAAACACTGTCCAAAAAATCAGACAAACAGTAAACAGCATGTCTTTTTGTTTTAAAATCACTGCTGTCCGATAAAATTTACAATTTATCGAAAATTTGCATTATTCGGTTGATAATCAAGTGCTGTGTTTTTTCATCATTGCGAGCGAAGCGAAGCAATCCACAAGCGCAGCTGAGCACAATGATTTAATCCGTAAATAAGGAAAAACAAACGAATAATAAAGTTGAGGGCTAATTCTTTTTTTGAGGTGCTATTGATTTTTTTGAGTATTTTTGTCAATTAGAAAAAGCAGAAGAATTATGGAACGCAAGGAATTGGAACGTGCAAGCGCCGCAGTGAAAAAGACCGGAAATTGCCTGCTAAGTCGAACACCTGCACCGTATATTGCACGCCATCATGCAGTCGCACGACAAAGATTTTTCTTATATCGAACTGCCGGATATCTTCATGGTACCTCAAAAAAGAATTAACCTTTGTTTAGAATTTTTGGTATTTGTCGGTAATTTTGTATTTTTGCCGTCCGTTTACAGTACAATGACAGAAGAAGCAATAAAAAAAACATGGATGGTAATAGTTAATCCCAAAGCCGGCACTCGAAAAGGGCTAACC
>JAIRKV010000257.1 GCA_031259935.1 Prevotellaceae bacterium
CCCAAAGAAATATTATATTTTGCTATAAATATCTAATTATAAATAAATTAATGTAACATAAAAATATTTTTGCCGCACAATTACCGCACAAATACAAAAAAGAGAAGGAAATTTTCCAGTTTCACAAGGATAAGTATTTTTTTATTATGCAATACTTTTTTTCAAAAATATTTTTTTTGTTGTTGTTATCCGTCTGATTTTCAGTAAAATATTATTAACTGTTAATTATTTTGTTTCTCAAATAAATTTTATGTAAAAACACAACGTATTGATTTTTAATGTATTACGTTACGATTATCGGTATTTTTGTTATGTTTTTTGATTGAAAATCGTTGTGAATAATCATTTTTTAAAGTTTCTGTAAAAAAAAATATTATGCAGTTTATTAAGATTATATTACTGTTTCGCAGAGAGAAGAGTTCCCTTACTCTGATTTTTGAAAAAAAATCGAGTTTTTGCAGCGTTTTTTAACTGCCTGTTTAACGTTGAACTTCGTGCTGCCCGCTCTTTTTTTCCGCCTTGACATTATTCCCTGTGCGCCGTTTTCGCTAATGTAACAGCCTTTATATCAACGTTTTTTTTGAATTATCGGGGACAATTTCTGTGCTATGTTTGAATATTATTTCAATTCTGCGCCTATCAACCCGACTTCTGACCCTGCAACTAACTCGCTCAAAGTGTTTTAAGGGTGTAATTTGATAAAAAAACGGTCAAATATTCAATGCAAATATAATACTATTTTTTCATTTTAATTCTATGAAGTTCAATTTGTTGATAACTTTGGGTATCATACCCATTTTTGTTGATTTTTTTGCTGTTTTTTTGCAGAAAAACAAGGAAATGGCTTACAAAAAAATATCAAAATTAAAGCGTCAAGCGGCTGAAAATATGCTACATACGGGACGCACGTGGCGTGAAATCTCATTAACGACAGGTATTTCAATGAGAAATATCGCTATAATGAGTAAAAAAATAAAAGAAAATGAAACGGAAGCGTTAAATATGATTGAAGAAATGAAAACAACAGATTATAAAGGTATTCAATTAATTATGAAAGACAGGTTAATCGAAATTATATCTAACATGGAAGATGATATTTCGAGGATAAAGGCAATAGAAAAAAAAGTTAAGGTACTTGAAACATTAACAAAAATTTGTTTGAATATCAACGAAATAAGCGACGACAGAGACGCAAAGCCTGCAAATAATTATTTCAATCAGTTTATAAAAAATTTGAAAAATGAAAAAGACGAAAGCTGATAAGATATGTTTTTTTGAAGATGATGGCGGCAAACGTATATTGAAGTTATGCATTGATATCGACTTGTTGCAACATATTCTTGATGAAGAAACGAATTTTCGTGAAAATCATTTTGCTGAAACTTTGAAAATAACAGGTAATAAATTTATTATTAAGCATATAGACGACCCTGTGTTTTTGCGGCTGTATTCTTATGCGTTAGACGGATTGACTGTAATTCTGCGCTCTCTGATAAGTTCGATTAAGTTTCCTGCTGTTTTTAGCACAAATAACAGAAGTTATGCGACTGTTGACAGCAGTGAAATTGATGTAAATACTTTGTTTGCTTTGTGTAGCATAATAGAGAAGTATTTGACAATGAGGATTTTATGTGCATGGTATTTGCGTTGTAACTTGCAGCAGATATATGAACTGTGCAAAGCAGAACTTGACGAAACAGAGAGCAGTTTGAAAAATCTGCTGTCAAAAAAAACGGCAAGTATTCCTGTTTGTGAATTGAATTTAGGACTTGAAAGCGGGGCAAGGAAATGGTATCAGTAAGTAACGATATATTGACATTTGCTTACAGAACGAAGCAGATATTTTCACTTGTAAAACTTATAACGAGTTACAGAGCAAGAGATTTGGCAGATAAGGATGGCAACCTGGTTGGCGATACTCTAATGCTGACTGACGACGAGCGTGATTTGTTTGATTTGATTGTGAACAAAGCAGCGATGACTGTATGCGATGAACTTATGAAGTTGAATGAAGGCGATAATCAAATGTTTATAATCGACAACAACAGATTGATATTTAACATTGTAAATCACAAAAAATACAATGTGAACGCTTTGCAGTCGTGTGATACTGCAATACTTGATTTGTTGAATACATCGTGCGTTCAGCAGTTTTATGATATTATCAATCAGACAGAGCAGTCTGAACTTTACAAAGTAAAATCAGTTGAGGCGGCTGCGGTGCTGCACGAAAGGGCTTATGAATTAAGAAAAATCAGATAATGAAAAGCATAAATGAAACAGATATAAATGTAGCGAAGAGAATAAAGTCTAAAAAGCGCAACGACAGTGCTGCTGCTGCATATGATTTCAAAAACAAAGACAAGTCGAGGAACTTGCGACTTGTTCAAAAATGTGCTGCATACAGGAGCGCAATGTCGCAGTATCTCGCACGTATTCAGAGAAATAGAACGCTTTATCTTGGCAGGCAGTGGGAAGATATTATGTATGTGAACGGAATAGCATACAGAGAGTTTGACGTATACAGACTGACAGGCAAAAATCCTATGAATATCAATTTGATACAGCCAAATGTGCGGAATATAATCGGGCAATGGCGCAAGGGCAAATATAAACCTGTTGTTTTTTCTCAAAACAGAGAGGGGCAGGAAGAAAGCGAAATGATGACTGTTGCATTGCAGAGTGTATTGAATTATAATAACAGTCAAGACAGAGACGCCCGACTTTTTGAAAAATTTGCAATAACAGGAATGCCGATATACAAAGTTACACATGCTTACAATGACGAGTTAAATCGTTCTGTTGTGCGTTGCCGGGACGTAACGCCGTATTCGATAATAATAAATCCTGATGTGCGTGATATATTTGGTGAAGATATTAACTTTATAGCGGAGATACACGATTACGATTACAATACGTTAATGAGTTTATATTCTGAATATGTGCCTTACAGCGTGATTAAAGAAATTACGAGGTTCAGAGATAAAGATGATTATTTGAGTTATTATAATACATTCACAACAGAATACATCGACAATCTTGACTGTTTAGTGAACAGTGTGTCATCAGGCAAAGCACGAGTGTTGGAAATATGGCAGTTAGAGGGTGAAATCAGGTACGAGATACACGACTATTTGAACGCAACGTGGGAAGTGATAAAGAAAGACGGGCTTGCTGCTGTTTTGGAAGAGAACAGATTAAGATTGGAAAAGAGCGGGCAGTATAAGATTATGTTTCCGCAAATTGACATAAGAGAATTTTATTACAGATTTTGGAAAGTATATCATATTTCGCTGTGTAATTATGTAACGCTTTATGAGAGTGAAACGCCTTACGAGCATAATTCTCATCCTTATTCGATAATGTGCTATCCTGCCATCGACGGAAATATTTTTGGAATAGTAGAAAATCTTATCGACCTGCAAAAACTTGCAAGCAGGAACATAATGCTAAACGACATGCTTATAAGTACGTCGGCAAAGAATTTGCTTGTTGTTCCGAAGAATACACGAGAGGCTTCTGATATAACGCTTAAACAGATTGCAGAGCAGTGGGCGAAGCCTGACGGAGTGATAGAGTTAGCGATTGACGCAACGCATCAGTTACCGCATCAGATAAGCATAACGCCGCAGGCGAGTATAGGTATAAATAATGCTATACAGCAGACTATTGATTTGATACGTGAAATATCAGGTGTAAAGGACAGTATACTTGGCAATGCGCCTAATTCGGGCGTGTCGGGGACGCTGTATGCACAGGAAACGCTGAATGCAAGTTTGAATACGCTTGATTACATTGACAGTTTTTCTACGTTCATAGAGCGCACACATGCAAAGATAATAAAACTGATAAAGCAGTACTGGACGGAAAAACAGTATATCAGTATCGGGGCTGAAAGTCTTGGGTCTTCGCATGTTTATGATCCTGAAAAGATACGTAATTTCGAGTTTAACAACGTAATTGCAAAAGGAGAAAACAATCCTGTGTTGCGCAATGAACTCGACAAGCAATTAACCGAATTGTTGATGCAGCAGTATATTTCGCTTGACATGCTTTTAGACAACACGAGCATGCCTTACGCAGATAAATTGAAAAAACAGTTGGCAAAGTATCGTGAAGAATTGCAGAATGGAGAGATGCCTGTTGGTGCGCCGCAATGGTTACTTGCCGAATATCAAAACATACAGCAGCAGATGCCGCCTCAAAGCGCAGAGGAGCAGGCATTGACAGGGGATTATTTGAAGCGGTGGAATGGCAATTTGATAACAGACGAGAAGTCGTTGAACAAGTTGGATAATGCGGAAGCGATGCAGGCTGAATTATTAAATCAGAGCAAAGTATGAAAGTAATCTGGTATGAAAAGGGGACTAACGCTCAAAAGCAGGTAGTTTATCAGAGCGAAAGCAAGGCGGCTGACGTACAGATAGCGCAGTTGAACAATGTGTTATTGATAAGGGACGGTGACAAAATAGCCAAATGCATGTTTGATACAGTAGAAAATAAATATAAGGCTTCGATAAGCGACCTGCCTGCGCTGCCTCTAATTAAAATTGATATTACTGATGATTTTGTTAAGAGCAAGGAAGGAATTAGTGGACGTTTAGATATTGATTCATCTCAAAAATCAACTATTTATGAAAATGGCGTTCCTGTTATATGTAACAATCAAGATTATAGTATAAGTACAGCGATGAATACATTTAGAGACTGGACAGGTTTATTTTCTACTGGTGTTGGTATTACTGGTTTATATCATTATTATATCACTAATGCATCATATAAGTCTGAAACGGTTGAAACATGGAAAAAAATGATTGCGGGAAAATATAAATTATTAACGGAAAAAAAACCAAAATATTATTCAGGGTATGTATTTTTGTCTTATGCTTTTGAACTGTTTGATGGGAGCATAACTAAACCTGCGCCGCCAAGAATGTTTTTGCTTGGTGATAACTATAACAAGGACATGATTTGGATATACAAAATTGATTGTAATGAGCCAGGTAATAGTAGTTGGTTTAGTATGTTGTGTTATTTTAATAATCATCATGTTTCAGCTGTTGAAAATAATATTCCCGAGAACAAATTAAAGGTGTCGCAAATAAAGGTAAAATTTAGCGAACTTGATTTGAAGTTTGATAAAGACATAATAAAGAGTGTAATAGTATATTGTAGTAAACCTGTAAATGTTTACGATTTTGAAAAGTTAGAACTGGAATATTTGCATTTTGTATTAGGCGAAACAATGGGTGGAGCGGGCGATGATAATAATTATGATAATGGTTTACCTATGGGTAAAACAGGATATGTATATAGCGGAGATGAGGCGTCAGGATTAAGCGATAATTATAAGGGCAGATATAGTCTTGCACTTGACAAGGAATTTGAAAAAGAAGGATTGATTCCCACAAGATTTAAAGAAAATGTCATTAATTCGGTCGTTCTTTACAAAGTAGAAAAGTTTTATACAGGTGAAAGTAAAGATTTGGAGCGCATATTGGATTTGTCAGGAATAGAGGCAAACGAGAATATTACTGTTGACGCTTCGGGTTGGTATAATACGAGCGGTGAGATGTTTGTGTATAATCAACGGTTGCATTTATTTAATTACAGACAGGAGTTTAAGTTTGATTACGCTATTCCTTATTCATGGAAATATCAAATTAATCCTCCAACGTTTGATTGGTATATTCCGCCTCTGTTTATGTCGAAATATAGGCACGTGCTCGTATATGCTACTGTAAATGTAATTATAAAAACAGAGGCGGAATATGTTAATGTTATATTTATAGATCTCCCAACATACGTCAGAACAATGCGTTCGACTGGAGAGGTTGTGTCCTTTATTTTGCCTAAATACACAGCCTTTCCAGACATGAGGGCAGAGAAAATTGATTTTTATTTTAGATATGTTAATTCTATTAATAGCGATGTTATTTTTTATCATGCGACACAGAATTTAATTCCGAGCAAGATAATGAATGTGGCTTATTCGGCTAATATGAACAACGATGATATGTACAGCGTATTGGAGTGTATTGAAATTAATAAGGATGATATACCCACACAGTCGAATTTGGTTTATTACAATAATACGAATATTATAGTAAGCGAGTTGAACAATCCGTTTTATTTTCCTGTGAGTCAGAGTTATCAGGCTGGGGCTGCGGCAGTTCAGTTGGCGGTGGCGCATGAGGAGATAACGGCTTCGCAGGTAGGTCAGTTTCCTTTGTATGTATTTACCGAAGAAAGGATATTTGCGCTTGAAGCGGGCAGCGGCGAGACGCTTT
>JAIRKV010000046.1 GCA_031259935.1 Prevotellaceae bacterium
GGATTGACTATTTATCCGAATAATATTTTTTGTCGAAATCAATCAAAAATAATTTTTCGGTAGCGCGTGTGAATGCCGTATAAAGCCAGCGCAGATCCGAAATTGTAAGCTGTTCTTTAAAAAAAAGCCTGTCCAAAAATACAGCCGACCATTGTCCTCCCTGAGCCTTGTGGCAAGTAATGGCATAAGCATATTTTACCTGCAAGGCATTGAAATACAAATCTTCGCGGATTGCATAATAACGTTTCCGTTTGTTGGTAATATGAGCATAGTCTTCGGCAATTTCGGCGTAAAGTCTACGGCTGTCGTCGTAGCCGAGTGATGCCGATTCGAGCGTAAGCGTGTCGAGCATTATTTTGCAATTCAGTTCGGCATCATTATAATCGTGAAAACAAAGCGTAACATTTGCAAAACGAAATCCGTAGCGGTCTTCATATTTGCCTGTTTTCACCACTTCGGCAATATCGCCGTTGGCTATGAAATCTATTTCGTCATTATTATCGATAAATTTATAACAGTTTTTTACAACCATAAGCAAATCGCCGATAACAAGTTCTTCGTCGCGTCCGAAAATTCTTGTGCGTATGCCTTTATTGTATCTGTTGGCTCTTCGGTTTGAATAGGAAATTATTGAAGTATTCTCGAAACCGTAATTTGTGTAAGCATCTTCGATTTTTTCAACAACATCGGCAGATGTTATCAGTTCAACATCCGCAAAATTTGTGAAACTGAATCTCGGCATTTCTACAATATTATTATCAATATTTTGACGTAAAAGATTTGCATTTGAAAGAATTTCCGAATCGGCAGCCTGACGCACAACATCATCGAGATTTATTTTTTGTATATCGCCAAAATGTTTGAGTTCGCCTTCGTTAAGAGCAGGACTTTCGTCGAGCCCGACAGGCGGAAGCTGAGCGCGGTCGCCAACAAGAATCAGCCTGCACGCTTTCCCTGAACGTACAAATTCAATAAGATCGTCGAGCAAACGACCGCTTCCGAATACCGACTGTTCGACAGATGAATTGGAAATCATTGATACTTCGTCAACAATAAACACGGTATTTGAACAAACATTTCTGTCTAAAACGAATTTTCCAAAACCATCGGCAGATGATTTTGGGCGATAAATTTTTTTATGAATGGTAAATGTTTTTTCGCCGGAATAATTCGCAAGAACTTTGGCTGCACGTCCGGTAGGCGCAAGCAATATGTATTTTATCTGCAATTCTTTGATTGTTGCAACCAGTGCGCTTATTGCCGAAGTTTTTCCTGTTCCGGCAAATCCGCTGACAACAAAAATACTTCGATTATTTTCGTCAATAACAAATTCGGCAAGTTTAACAAGCAATTCTGTTTGCGATGCTGTGGGTTTGTGTTTAAGATTTTCACAAAGTTTGTTGAATACGTGATTTTTGAGCATTGAACGTTAAAATTTTTGCTCCAAAATTAATCATTTACGGCAAAATATGCATAATAATTTAAAAAAACAGCACAAAAAATTTTGGAATAAAAAAAAAATTATAAATTTGCAAGTCGAATAATGATGAAATTATTAAATAAAAATAAATAAAATGAACAGGAAAATTATTCTATTAGCAGTATTGATTGTTGTTATAATCGGATTGGCGTATGTTTTTATCAACAACATGAGCAAGCCGATTAAATTTAATTCTGCATACGAAATGCGTAAGACAAAAGTTGTTGAACGCTTAAAAGAAATTCGCGCTTTACAGCAAGCGTACAAAAGCGCCAAAGGAGTGTACACTGAAAGTTTTGACACACTCGAAAATTTTTACAACACAGGAAAAATGCAAACGTTGCGTTCGGTAGGTTCGCTGGACGATTCGGCAACGCAGGCACGTACCAAAGCCTACGAAAAAAATTATGACGAACAGCAGCGACTGATTAAAGCACGCCGTCCGATAAAAGGCGAACGCCTTATAGCACTGGTCGATATGGACGACGACGAAGTAGTGGATAAAGGTCTGGCTGTGCGTAAACCTATTATTGACGATGTGAAAGCCGTTGTTAAAATTGATACCGTATTACTTGCCGACAGACCCGGCTTTGATATCGCTTCATTGAAATATGTTCCGGGAGTTGAAGTAAACGGCGTTGTCGAAACTCATGAATTTAAAATGAAAACTGCGATAAAAGAAACCATTTCAAAAGTACAGGTTCCATTGTTTGCAGTTTTTGTACCAAACGAAGTTTTCTTAAAAGGGCTTGACCGCCAGCAAATCGCTAATTTAAGCGACGAAGAAATACAGCGGAACGACCTCAGCAACGAAGAAAAGGAAAAGGTCAGGCTGGAACAGGAAGGTAAACTTAATGACAGCGAAAGAAAAATCTTTGCTGAAGAAAAAATGAAATGGGAACACTATCCCGGATTAAGAGTTGGAAGTATAAACAATCCTAACAATGATGCCGGAAACTGGGAATAAACATGTTGAATTTTGTTGACAGAAAATTTAATTCGGAAAAAATATCAAAATACAGATTATCCATTCAAATATCTTTGGATGGATTTCTTTTTTGCATTTTTGATACAAATAATTTTTGTCTTGCAGCAAAAATATTCAGCCTTGAAAAAACAGGTATTGACGATTTGTTTGTAACAGAACCATTATTGACAAAACGATTTTCATCGGTCAAATGTATTGTTGTAAACCAAAAATCAACACTTGTACCGAATGACTGCTTTGACAAAAATAAATCTGCTGAATACCTGAAATTTGTCTGCAATATAAATGATGAAAAAATATTTTCGCACAGGATAAAAAAGACAGGCGCATATTGTTTATTTGCAATCGATAAGGACATTTATGAAACAGTAAAAAAATATCAACCGCAAACAGAATTTTACAGCCAAAACATTCCATTAATCTATTCGGCTTTGCGCAGTACAGGCAAAAACATGTTTATTTTTTTCGATTCGGAAACAGTAGACATAGTTGTAAATAATAACGAAAAACTTTTATTGCAAAATTCGTACAAAACAGAAAGCACAGGCGATGCAATATATTTTGCCGTTGCCGTAAAAAAAATATTGGATATCGAATTGGATAACGTTTACCTTTCGGGAAAAACAGGTAAACACGAAGCGGAAGAATTTTCTTCATTTTTTGAAAAAACAGAATTGGAATTATATAAAGATCTGATTTTCATAACAGGAATCGAAAATGCTTTGCTTTTAACATTACTGGACAAACTCAACCAATGCGCATAATCAGCGGAAGCCACAAAGGACGAAATATTGAGCCGCCAAGAAATTTTCATGCGCGCCCAACTACCGATTTTGCCAAAGAAAATCTTTTCAATATACTCAATAACATCGTCGATATTTCCGAATTGAAAGTTCTTGATTTGTTTGCCGGCACAGGAAGCATAAGTTTTGAATTTGCATCGCGAGGCGCCAAACAAATTGATGCCGTTGAACTGAACGGCGTTCATCATACATTTATCAAACAAACAGCCTGCAAATTTGGTTTTGAACAAATCCGCACAATAAAAACAAATGCGCTGAAATTTATTTCGTTCTGTTCGGCAACATATGATATTATTTTTGCCGATCCTCCGTACAACATGCCGGAAATTGACAAAATTCCGAATACCGTTTTTGACCATAATCTGTTAAAAGAAAATGGATTATTGATTGTAGAACATTCCGACAAATATGATTTCGGAAATCACTCACGATTTTACGACAACAGACATTATGGAAGTGTTAATTTTACTTTTTTTAAATAATTTTCAGTAAAACCATTGCAAGATAAAAAAAAAGATGTACATTTGCAGCCACAATTAAGAAAAATAACGAGGTGCGGTAGTTCAGCCTGGTTAGAATACGTGCCTGTCACGCACGGGGTCGCGGGTTCGAGTCCCGTCCGCACCGCAAATATTGTTTATTATCAATGCATTGCAAATTAAGTACACGAAAATGCACGCAAAAAACACCTTTTAGGTGTTTTTTGCATTTTATAAAAATGTAAAATTGAGTATCCGTATAATTATATCAAACTGCTATCAAAATGCAATTTGGCATTAGTATTCATAAAACTAATTTTCTTCGTAATAATATGAATAATCAATACCTTTCATAAACATTTCGCGGTCGTTGATTTTATTGGTCAAAGCATTTTTAATTAGCATTTTAATGTCATCAGCATTGGATACGCTTTTTCGCATGGCGTTCAGATAATCGTTTTTGTCGATTTGGCTCCAGTCAACGCATTTCTTTAAAGAACGTTTGAACATCAGGTCAAGCCATATCCGCGTTGTTCTTCCGTTACCTTCCATAAACGGGTGGGCGACATTCATTTCTACATATTTATCCACGATTTCGTC
>JAIRKV010000074.1 GCA_031259935.1 Prevotellaceae bacterium
TCAATTTTAGCCTGCAAAGGTCGTAATTTTTTTTTGATATACAAATTTTTTTTCATTTTTTTTACAATTTATTTTTTTCGACAGCACAAAATTAGAATATTTATTTGATATTTTTTGCCAAATAAGCCTTGTTTGTTCATAAAATAAAGAAGTGCAAAACTCGAGGTTCCGCACTTCTTTTATTACTTTAAAATAATATCTATTTTGTTTTGTTTAGTTAAAGATATATCTTATACTAAATTGAATTTGATATACAGAAGTAAAACTTTCATAATTTTTGAATGTGCTTTTCAAAACTTCATTGCTTACTTTCGGGAATTGATAAGCTTTGGTTGTAGTATTATAAGTCAGTATATTGGTAGCATAAGTTGTTTTGAAAAGTCCCCATTTACTGTTTAAAAAGTTTGGCAAGTTTTTAATATCTATACCGAATTGCAGGGTGTTTCTTTTACCTCCTACATTAAGATAGAAATCCTGAACAAACTTCACGTCTAATTGATGATGCCATGGCATTAATGCACCGCCGCGTTCCGCATATTGACCTTTGCGTTTGCTTAAATATTTATCCTGTTCAATGTATTTCCAAAAATCTTCTTTTTGTTCTGCACCTGTATATCCCGTTATATCAGTAAATGTCCATGAATCCAGTTCTGCACGTGTTGCAGGTACGTAAAGCAAATTGTATGCTCCGCCATCACCTACAACATTACCCATTGTGTAAGAGAAACGTGTGTATGAATATCCGCCTGCATATCCGAGTTGACTGCCATCGTATATGAAATATATGCCCGATGCAAAGTGTTTGGCATATTCTTTACGATAGCCTATTGTTGCAATAATACGGTCGGGCGAAACATAGCTGCCATAACCCAGTTCGTGGTCATTTGAACCGTTTACTCCGTTAGTATTGGTATTAAACGCTGATGTTACCTGATCGCCTATACCGTCACTGTATGATTTTGCTTCCGAGCGAGTATATGCAAACGATAAATCCAATCCGAAATCGAATTTTTTACGCAGTTGTGCGGTAATTGAATAATAATATGAATCGTTTTCATCAAAATTTTCGATTACATAAGCATTATAAGTACCTGTATAGCGTAAGTATCTTTTACGGCTATCCTTATCGTTGAGTGTAATTCTACCATTTTCCCTAAATCCTCTATTTGTAACTACAACAGGATTAATATCGCTATTATAGATTCCTTCCAAAGTAAAATCAATATCTGCCGGCAATTTTGCATCGAAAGCTAATGATGTTTTCCATGTTGACGGCATTTTTAAGTCTTTGCTAAGAATCGTCGGCGATGTGGGAGCAACAGGAACAGATGGTACAAAGGCGCCTCCATAAAGGTCGCTTAACAGGTCGTTCAAATTGGCATGAAAATTGGGTTGTACTCCGCTTGCCGACGCAGGTGTATTATAGAAATACTGCGTTTGTCCGACATTTGAATTTCCTACAACCGAAACAAGCCATACGTATGGTAAACGTCCTGTAAATAAACCTGTTCCTCCACGTATTATATATTTACGATCGCCTGTCAAGTCCCAGTTGAAGCCAACGCGCGGCGAAATTTCCCATGTTGCTTCGGGCAGTTGTGCCGTAGAGTAGTGATTGCCGCCAAAATCCAAATCTGCGTATGCCTGATTGAAGTTGGTTCTTTGTATAGAAGGATAAGAAGGCAGTTCAAAGCGGACTCCTGCGGTAAGACGGAAATCTTTGGAAAGATTAATCTGATCTTGAAAATATACGGAGTATTGTTTGAATGCAAGAGTTGACTGGAATTGCGACAGGTCAGCCGAATTTGAATGGGTAATAGCGAATGACCTTGGTTTTTTTCCATTTATAAAATCATCAAGCGATTCGAATACATAATATCCGTTACCACCCTGCATGAAGCCGTTTACCGCTTTTTGATATTCGTACTGAATACCTGCCGTCAAATTGTGTAAGCCCCAATTCCAAGTCAGTTCATCGGTAGCAACATAAGTATCAACTACGCGGGTATTACCATGCGTAAACGGGTCTGGACCAAACGACATATAAGCTGCGCCATTTTTCAAAATATCAACTGTTGGAAATGCTCCGCCTTCATACGAGCGCGGCTCATCTTGGAGCGAATATGTGAAACGAAACATATTGTTTACTTTTCCTAATTTTGAATTCAATTCTGCCGCTATTGATGTGAAATTTTGTTCTTGGAAATATCGCGAACTTTCAAAGTACATTGAATAATTTGAAGTACGTCCATAACCTGTGTTTATACCTAATCCAGAATCTCCCGGATATATTTGTGCAGTTGTAAGCGGACTTACCGAACTTGACGGAGTGGCAGAATATTTACTTTCGGTATGCGTAAACCTGACATTCAGTTTATGGTTTTGGTTGATATTCCAGTCGATACGTCCTACTAAACGCAATGAAGGAGTTTCGAGCGGATAATTTGATATACGACCCGGGTCGTAATTATAGGTATTTTTCAAATGATTTTTAACCAAATCAACATCACTTTGTAACGGACGAACAACATTGTTTTGTCCAAAATCTTCGTTTTCGTTCTGACGAAGTTTGAAAGATGGTCCTGGACTTACATTATCTTCATATTCGGCGTTCAGGAAGAAGAAAAGTTTATTCTTAATAATAGGACCTCCAACGCTCACACCGAAAGTGTTGTATTTTGTTTCTTGTTTGGTCATTTCATAATCGGCAACTTTATTTCCTTGAAATTTTTCGTTTCTAATATAAGCATATACGCTTCCTCTGATTTCATTGTCGCCTGAGCGTGTAACAGCATTGATTGCGCTACCAACAAAACCGCTCTGGCGCACATCGTATGGAGTGATTGAAATAGTCAACTGTTCTAAAGCATCCAGCGAAATCGGCGCACCGCTTGCCGGAAGGTTGGCTCCTATGCCGAATGCATTATTGAAAGCAGCTCCATCGACAGTTACATAAGATTGACGATAGTTACCACCACCGGCTGCGTAACCGTTACTTGTTGTGTTCGATTGCGGCGAGAGCCGCAGCACATCGTTCATACTTCGTGTAATAGTCGGTGTAGAAACAACATTATTGCGGCTTATGCTTGTTATTGCGCCTGCGTTGTTCGTTCGCATGTTCGATGTTTTCGATTCGCCTAAAACGACTGCTTCCGTTATTTCTATTGACTCTTCATCTAATTTTAAATCCAAAGTAAAATTACTTTCCAATGTCAATTCAATTCCGCTAACAACGTCGGTTTTATATCCAACCATCGAAAATTCCACTGAATAAGGACCACCGGGACGCATACCTGTAATAAAGTAACTTCCGCTTTTTTGTACAAAATTGTGATACACCGAACCCGAAGGCAGGTGCGTTGCCTTTACTGTTGCTCCTTCCAGAGCTTCACCTTTTGAGTCTTTTACTGTTCCGCTAAGTGAACTTGTAGTTACCTGAGCCGAAACAAATGTTACTGTTCCCATAAAGAAACCAATAAACATAAATAATTTTAGAATTTTTTTCATATAATTTTTATTTATAAATGTTGTTGAAATTTATTTGTTGTCGTTTTTCACGTACAAAGATATTACAAATAAAAATACGAAAATGTTACGAAAAAATTAATAATAAATGTCAAAGTAAAATAATTGTGTAAATATTTAATTTATAAATACATGAATATTGATAAATGTTTTTCACAAGTTATTAACATCTGAAACATATATTAAAACGTCCGTAAATTACAAAGGTTTATTTATTTGATTATAAGCAACAAGGCAATTAATAATGAAAATATGATATTCGGCGCTTTTCGCAATGACGTGCCGGTTTGTTTTTGAAATAAGGTGGAAATAAGGTTTGTGTTCGTCATTGCGAACTGCGGAGCAGTGAAACCCGCAGGGTTCGGCGTAGCCAACCAACCGAAGCGCAGCGGAGCTCAACGAAGTTAATCCAGAAAGAACACAGGACACAATTCTGGATTGCTTCGTCATTTCATTCCTCGCAATGACGTGCTGCTTATTTTTGTATCAAAACAAAACCGACAAACATAAATCATTGACCAGAAATTTTAATGTGTCTTATCATTGTTGTTGTTTTTTTCGTAAAGGAGCGGCTGTATAAGAAAAAGGCTGTCTGTTTCCAGACAAGCCTTTTTCAACATAAAAACTTAAAAAAACCCTGTTAGAAAGGTAAATCGTCTATTTCGATTTCCGGTACATCTTCCGTGAAATCGGTTGCCGTTGGTGATGGTATATCTTGAGGATGACTGTTCGGTTGTGATGTTGATGCCTGTTGCTGACCGACATTTTCGTCGGAAATCTGCACTCGCCATGCACGTACCGAAGTATACCATTTTCCGTTGGCTTCGCGTGAATCTATATTTACGCTTACTGTTACTTTATCTCCCAATTTTATTTTTTCGAGGTCGCCTATTCTGTCGCCCCAAAATGATATGCAAATTTTTTTCGGATACTGTTCGATTGGCTCTATTATTGCTTCTTGCACACTCCAAGGTCCGCGAGCGTTTTCGCCCGATCTGATATCTAATTTCTGTATAAGTTTACCAACAATATCAAGAGTCATTTTATTTTACAATTTTTAATAGTTCTACTTCAAAAATCAATGTTGAATAAGGTTCGATAATAGATCCCTGAGCGCCTCTTTCGCCATAGGCAAGATGTTCGGGAATGAAAAGTTTTATTTTACCGCCTTCGTTTATTTTTTGGATTCCTTCCGTCCAGCCTTTGATTACGCGATTAAGAGGAAAATTTATTTTTTCGTTAGCATCAAATTCGCGCCCGTCAATAAGCGTGCCTCTGTATTTCACTTCGACTTCGCTTTCGGCTGTGGGATATTCTCCTGTTCCTTCACGTTCTATTTTGTATTGAAGCCCGCTTTCGGTTGTAATGACGCCTTCTTCATTTTTGTTTTTTTCAAGAAATGCATTTCCTTCCGTTTTGTTTTTTTCGTTCTTTTTTGCCTGCATTGCAGTCATAAAGTTTTGAATTACTGTTCTGTTTGCCATAATATCTATTTTTCCATCATCATTATACATGGCTTTGAAACCTTCTACAAATTTGTCAATATCAAAATTTTCGATGTTAAGGTTTTTAAGACTGCTGCCAACATCTACTCCAAGCGCATAGGATACATCGTTTGCATCGCTTTTTAATTCTTTTTCAGTTGCTTCATTCTGTGGATTTTTGTTTGTATTTTGCGCACACGACATTGTTGAAAAAAGCAATGTGGTAATGGATAAAATTAAAATTTGTTTCATTTTCTTTTCGATTTAGAATTGTTATTATTATTAATTATTTTTTCAATTTCGATGTTATATATCAGAACCATATTGGGTTTTATTTTTTCCGTTATCCACGGTTCGATGTCTTTGCCGAATGCAAGTTCGCTGGGAATATATAAAATAAATTTTGCGCCTTCGCCAAACAGTTGTAATCCTTCAAACAATCCTTTAATTAAACGGTTTTCGACAACGTAATATGCTTTGTTTTTATTGGTTTCTATAGTATCGCCGTTGATTTGAGTTATAGTTATATTCAGATAAGCGCTGTCTTCGGGATTTATTTTTTTATCGTTTCCCTTATTTATTATTTTATATTGCAAGCCGCTTTCGGTTGCAATGATGCCTTCTTCATTTTTGTTTTTTTCAAGAAATTCACGACCATCAGCAAGCCGTTTTTCGTTTTCCCTGATTTCCATTCTTTGTTTGTATCCTATTATATAATTGTTTGACTGTTCCAGTTTCATTTGCAATGCAGCAGTATCATTTTTCAAAATATCTTTTATTCCCTGTTTTGTGTATTTTAAATTTAATCTGAAAATTTTTGATTCTGTCAGTTGATGCGCCCAAATATTTCCAATCAGGTTTGTCAAGTGTTTTTTTTCCTGTTTGTTATAAACTCTTTGCGGCGATTTTTGTAAAAATTCTCTGAATTGCATTGATAACGTATATATGTTATTTTCAGCCGATATCGGTTCTTTAATTTTCTGTTTCAGAGCGTTTATGGCATCGTTGACATTTATAAATTGCAGTTTGTCCATTGAAACCTGATAGCCCCACATAACGCCTACGCTGTAACTCACCGAGTCGAGTTCGCTTGAAGAATTGCTCAATCGCGACTGACATGAACTTGCTGCAACAATAATTATTAAAATAGAAATAAAAACATACAATTTTTTCATATAATTTATGTGTTATTTGCGTTTAATTCATTTATTTTTAATTTTCAGACTGCAAATATAATATTAATTTTTCCAATTACACGCAAACGAATAAAAATTGTTTACAGATTGTATGTCAAAATTTGAATACGGCTTTTCCGTTTTGCCTAATTTCAATTATTTTTTTACCTTTGCGTTATGGAACAGTTTATAGTATCAGCACGAAAATATCGACCGCTTACATTTGCAAGTGTAGTAGGTCAGTCGGCGATTGCGCAAACATTGAAGAACGCAATCGAGCGTAGGCAGCTGGCGCACGCATATCTTTTTTGCGGACCGCGCGGAGTAGGAAAAACAACATGCGCGCGTATTTTTGCAAAAACAATTAATTGTTTCGAACCCGATGCAAACTGCGATGCTTGTGGAACATGCGAATCGTGCAAAGCCTTTGCCGAAAACCGTTCGTACAATATTCACGAACTTGATGCAGCATCAAACAATTCGGTTGAAGATATTCGCAATTTAATAGAACAGGTGCGCTTTCCTCCGCAAATAGGAAAATATAGCGTATATATAATCGATGAAGTTCACATGCTGTCGCAGGCTGCTTTCAACGCTTTTTTGAAAACGCTTGAAGAACCGCCTGCGCATGCGGTTTTTATTCTTGCAACAACCGAAAAACACAAAATAATTCCGACAATTCTTTCGCGTTGCCAGATTTATGATTTTAACAGAATAAATATTGAAGATGCCGTTGCCTGTATCGAAAAAATTGCGCGGAATGAAAATATTGATTATGAATCCGAAGCCCTGCACATAATTGCACAAAAAGCCGATGGTTCAATGCGCGATGCACTGTCGATATTCGATCAGGTTGTGTCGTTTTGCGGAACAAATGTTACCTATGCAAAAGTTATTGAAAATCTTAATGTGCTTGATTATGAATACTATTTCAGACTGACAAACGCTTTTCTCGAAGGCGATTACTGCACCGCTCTGATAACTTTTGACGAAATTTTAGCAAAAGGTTTTGATGCTCAATATTTTATACGCGGTTTAAATTCTCATTTTCGCGATTTGCTTGTTTGCAAAGATACGCGTACAACATCGCTGCTCGAAGTTGGCGCTGCGATTGCAGAATCGTATAAAAAACAAGCCGAAATTTGCAACGTTAATTTTTTATTTACAGCATTGAATATTACAAATACCTGCGATACGGGATACAAAACAAGTTCAAATCAGCGCTTACATATAGAACTTGCACTTTGCAGACTTTCAAATATAACATCTGTGCATGAAATGGAACGGCAACCTGTGAAAATTATTGAAACTGTTGAAAAAACCAAAAAAGACACAACCGTACAACAAATTACAGAACAGGCAAATAAAGATAAAATCGAAGAGAAATCTCAAAATAATGTTATTCCTGATGAAATCAAAGAAAAAACGACAGTCGGCGCACGTCCCGAAACAGTATCGATAAAAGGCTTTTCGAGTTTAACGGAAACGGTAAAAACCGAAATGCAAAATGTAAAACAGGAAGAAAACGATACCCTGCAACTGAATGAACATTTTGATGAAGAACAGTTATTGACGGCGTGGAAAAATTGCGCCGATGCATTTACAAAAGAAAAAAGAGTGAGAACAGCAAGCGCCATGCTGGCTGCAAAACCTGTGCGCGAAGACGGAAATGTTATTGTTTTCAATGTTCAGCACATTGTGCAAAAAAATGCGCTTGAAGAAAAAGGAATAGCCAAAAAAATCTGTTCTTATTTACAAAAAGAACTGAAAAATACTTCTGTAAAATTAGAAGTGCGCGTTGACCAAAGCGGCGACAATATTGACGCTCCAAAACTTTATACCGATTCGGACAAAGAAAAATATATGCGTGAAAAAAATCCCGAACTTGCAAATTTTCAGGCAACATTCGAACTGTATGATACTAAATAGTCGCTCCTTACGAATAAAAAAAACAGCAATAATACGACATTATTTCTGTCGGTTCTGTTTTGACATAAAAGCAGGCAGCACGTCATTGCGCTCTTCGCAATGATGAATCCGGATTTTTTACGATTAAAATTCTTTAATTTCAAAACGTATTGGCATTTTTTTGCTACTTTTACGACCTCAAAAATGAAATATTGGACGAAACGCAGTTAAAATATATAGAATTAAAAGGCGTGCGAGTGCATAATCTCAAAAATATTGATGTTAAAATTCCGCACGAAAAATTGATTGTTATTACAGGTTTGTCGGGTTCCGGAAAATCTACTTTGGCATTTGACACTGTTTTTGCCGAAGGTCAGCGCAGATATGTTGAAAGTTTATCATCGTATGCGCGGCAATTTCTCGGACGAATGAGCAAACCTGATGTCGATATGATTTCAGGAATACCGCCTGCAATTGCAATCGAGCAAAAAGTAAACACACGTAATCCGCGGTCTACGGTTGGAACATCTACCGAAATTTACGATTATCTCAAACTGCTTTATGCGCGTACAGGACGAACATTTTCGCCGGTATCGGGACGCGAGGTAAAAGCGCATAACGTAAGCGATGTTGTCAATTATATTACCGCTTTTCCGGCGCAAACGCCCTTGTTTATTCTTGCTCCGTTTTCAAGCAAAAATTACAGCAGTACGGTTGAATGGCTTACCAGTCTTGTTGAACGTGGTTTTTCGCGAGTAACCGTTAATGGCGAAGTGATGCGCATAGATAAGGTTTTGCCTGAAATCGACAACTTAAAAAGGAAAAAATTTTATCTTTTGGTCGATAGAATTACAGTTGCCGACGATAACGAATCTGTGGCGCGTTTCGGCGATTCGGTACAAACTGCTTTTCAGGAAGGAGATGGAAAATGCATTATCTCAACATATTCTGCTGAAAAGAAAAGGCAAAAAAAACAAATATTTTCATCGCGTTTTGAAGCCGATGGAATGATTTTTGAACAGCCAAACGAATATCTTTTCAGCTTTAACAATCCTTTTGGAGCGTGCAGGCGCTGCGATGGCTACGGAAAAATAATAGGAATAGATGAAAATCTGGTTATTCCCAACAAAACTCTTTCTGTTTTTGAAAAGGCAATTTCGTGCTGGCGCGGCGAAGTTTTAAAAAAATATTATGAAGATTTGATAATTTCAGCATCCGAATTCAATTTTCCCATACATCGCCCTTATTGTGATTTGACAAACGAAGAACGCAATTTACTTTGGAAAGGAAACGAATATTTTTGCGGGATAAACGAATTTTTTCAACAACTTGATGCACAAAAATATAAAATTCAAAATCGTGTACTTATTGCACGATATACAGGCAAAACGGTTTGCCCGGAATGTGAAGGTACACGCTTGAGAAAAGAAGCCGAATATGTAAAAATCAATGGAAAAACCATATCCGAACTGGTAAAAATGTCTGTCAAAGAATTAAAAAATTTTTTTGATAATATTAAATTAACCGATTATGAAATAAAAATTGCATCACGCGCTCTTGTTGAAATAAAAAATCGCTTGCAATATCTGCTTGACGTAGGTTTGGGTTATCTTACGCTTAATCGTTTATCAAATTCGCTTTCCGGCGGCGAAAGTCAAAGAATAAATTTGGCAACTTCGCTCGGCAGCAATCTTACAGGTTCGCTTTACATACTGGACGAGCCAAGCATAGGTTTACATTCGTGCGATACCGAACGGCTGATAAAAGTTTTGAAACAGTTGCGCGATTTCGGAAATACGGTTATCGTTGTCGAACATGAAGAAAAAATTATAAAGGCAGCCGATATAATTATCGATGCAGGTCCGCTCGCAGGACGTTTCGGCGGCGAAATAATATTTCAGGGAAAACCCGAACAAGCCACTGACGAACAGATAGATAATTCGCTTACACTGTCGTATCTTTTTGGAAGGAAAAAAATAGAAACACCGAAAATTCGCCGACGATTGAATAATTCCATAAAATTATTTGGCGTTGCCGAAAATAATCTTAAAAATATAAACGTGCGTTTTCCGCTTGGCGGGATTGTTGCGGTTACAGGAGTCAGCGGGTCGGGAAAATCATCGCTTGTGAAAAATGTTTTATTTCCGGCAGTATTTCGAAAATTAAATTCCTGCGGAGATGCGCCCGGCGTTTTTCGTGAAATGGAAGGCGATTTTGCACTGATTAAAAATGTTGAACTGATTGACCAGAATCCTATAGGAAAATCATCGCGTTCAAATCCTGTAACATACGTCAAAGTATATGATGAAATAAGAAAACTCTATTCCGATTTGCCTTATGCAAAACTTAACGGATACAAGCCTTCGCATTTTTCGTTTAATATAGATGGCGGACGCTGCGAGGAATGTAACGGAGATGGATTTATAAAAGTTGAGATGCAATTCATGTCCGATATAATTCTCGAATGTGAAGCCTGTGGCGGTAAGCGTTTCAAGCCGGAAATTCTTGAAGTGAAATACAAAAATCTGAATATTTCCGATTTGCTCGATTATACTGTTGATCAGGCTATAGAATTTTTTAGACAGCAAAAGGAAACATCAATTATAAAACGAATATGTGAAAAACTGAAACCCTTGCAGGATGTAGGTTTGGGATATATAAAACTCGGACAGCCATCAAACACTTTATCGGGCGGCGAAAGCCAGCGCGTAAAACTTGCATATTTTTTGTCGAAGGAAACAGAGAATGAACCTGCACTTTTTATTTTTGATGAACCTACAACAGGATTGCATTTTCACGATATAAACAAATTGCTGTCGGCGCTTAATGCTCTTGTCGAAAAAGGACATTCAATAATAATTGTCGAACATAATATGGATGTTATAAAATCGGCTGACTGGATAATAGAACTTGGTTTGGATGGCGGCGAACAGGGCGGAAATCTGTGTTTTGAAGGAACGCCCGAAGAACTTGTAAAACACACTCACTTACCTACGGCAAAATATTTGAATTTGTAAAGATTATCACTGCTGTCCGATAAAGTTTGCAATTTATCGAAAATTTGCATTATTCAGTCGATAATCAAGCGCTGTTTTTTGTTTTTTTCATTGTAGGGAAGGTTTAATGATTTAAAATTTAAAGAACGTCATTGTGCTCCTCGCAATGGCGTACTGCTTGCTTTTGTGTCAAAACAAAACTGACAGAAATAATATTGTATTATTGCTGATTTTTTTATTTGTAAGGAGCGGCGGTGCAATTCTGTCGGTATGATTATGGGTAATCAAAATTCATTATTACTCATTATTCATTCCTTTCAATGTTTCGACCAAACGAACAAATTCTCTTCTGTATCCCTGTTCGTCGTTA
>JAIRKV010000111.1 GCA_031259935.1 Prevotellaceae bacterium
TAATAACTTCATAATTTGTTAAATTTAATTGTTAATATTTAAAAACTGTTAATATTAGTGCAAAGGTATATTTTATTTTTCAAATACGAAAATTTTTTTCAAAAAATTAATTACATTTATATTACATTTTGATAATTGTTATTCCTGCGCCTCCGAAATCGGGATGTTCATCGCCTATATATTTAATATCTGCAACGTTTTTCAGAATATTGCGAATTTGCGTCCGCAAAATTCCGTTTCCTTTGCCGTGTAAAATTTTTAACTCGGAACAGCCAACCATCATGGCTTCGTCTATAAAATTTTCTATTACGGGAATCGCTTCTTCCGTTCTCATTCCGCGCACATCGATGCTGGGTTTAAAGTTAAGTTGAATTGCCGACAGGTCGAATCGGGCTTGAGGTTGCGCTGTTCGATTGTTGCGGCGGCTTTGTCGATATTCGCTTTCGCTGACTGTTTCTACGCTGTCGGCTTTTATGCTTGTAATTATGTTTCCGTAACTTATCAAAACATTTTTTTCGCTTGTTTTTATGATTTCGCCTATTGCGCTTTGTCCTTTGATACGTACTTTGGAACCCGGTTTTATTTCATTTTCGTTTTCGGCGACAGATACGTTCTGCTGTTTTTTGAATTGACTGTGTTTTTGTCCGGTTTTTTTTAATGTTTCTATTTTTTCATTTATTTTGTCTGATTCCGTATTTTGATTTTCGGTTAAAACATTTTGTTTGAACTCGTTCAACTGCTTGCGCACTGCGGATGTTTTTTCTTTTTCGGCTTGATTTTCCTTAATTATTCTTATTGTATTTTCAATTTGTTTGTTTGTATTTGCGAGTAGCGTTGCGGCTTCTTCTCTGGCTTTTGCCATGATTGCTTTTCGCTCGCTGTTAAGTTTTTGCAATTCTTTTTCATATTTTTCGGTTATTTCCTGCAAATATTTATCGGTTTGTTTTATTTTATTGCGTTTTTCTTCCCAGTATCGGCGGTCGCGAGCTATTTTGCGTAAACTTTTTTCAATATTCATTTGATTATCGCCTGTTTTTTCGGATGCAAGCGTTAATATGTTTTCGGGCAGTCCTGTTTTTCGTGCAATTTCAAAAGCAAATGAAGATCCGGGAATTCCCTGTTCGAGTTTAAACAGAGGTTGAATTTTTTGAGTGTCAAAAAGCATGGCTCCGTTTACAATTCCTTTGTTGTTTGCTGCAAAATGTTTCAGATTTGTATAGTGTGTGGTTATTATTCCGAAAACGTGCCGCTGAGCGAATTGAGTAAGTATGGCTTCGGCAATTGCTCCGCCTGTTGCAGGTTCTGTTCCTGCGCCAAATTCGTCAATCAGCACAAGGCTTTTTTCTGTTGCATGTTTCAACATTGTTTTCATGTTCAAAAGATGCGAACTGTATGTGCTTAAATCGTTTTCGATAGACTGTTCGTCGCCGATGTCGATAAAAATATCGTTGAAAATTCCAAATTCCGAATTTTCGGAAGCGGGTACGGGAAAACCGCATTGCAACATGTATTGCAACAAACCTGCGGTTTTCAGGCAAACCGATTTTCCGCCGGCATTTGGTCCTGAAATCAATAAGATATGGCGTTCGCTGTCAATTTTGAGATTAAGAGGAACAACCTGTTTGTTTTCTTTTTTCAGCGTTTGCATTAGCAAAGGATGTTTTGCCTGCAACAGATTCATCTTCGCTTCGTTTGAAATTAGAGGCATCGTTGCTTCTGCTTCAAGGCTGAATTTGGCTTTGGCACGAATAAAATCAAATTCGCCCATAAAATCGCCGACAGCCAAAAGTTCGTCAATATACGGACGTATAAAATCGGCTGCTGCAATAAGAATCTTTATAATTTCGCGCTGTTCTTTGTGTTCAAGGATTTTTATTTCGTTGTTAAGTTCTACAATTTCAATCGGTTCGATGTATGCTGTTTTTCCTGTTGCCGATTCATCGTGTACAAAACCTTTTATTTTCTTTTTGTTTGCAGTGTTTACTGGAATTACCATTCGTCCGTCCCGTATCGAAATACTTGCATTTTCATCTGCAATTCCTTCATTCTGTGCCGATTTGAGAATAATATGTATTTTTTTGCTTATTTGCTGTTGAGAAGTTGCAATAGTTTTACGGATACGCAACAATTCGGGCGAGGCGTTGTCTTTTATTTGTCCGAATTTGTTTATCACTTCTTCAATTTTCGACAAAACGGCAGGAAAAATAGTGATTTGTTGTGTTATTTTTTTCAGTTCGGGATATTTTTGTTCGTCGCAATTTTTAAACCACGCTACAATATTTTTTGCGCTGTATATGGCTTTAGCCAAATCAAACAGTTCGGCAGCAAGCATATAAGTTCCGTGAACCGTGATTTTTTTCAGAAAGTCGACAATGTCAACGTAAATACATTCGGGGAAACTGTTTTCGAACTTCAAAATGTTTTGCATTTCGTCGGTTTGCCTCAATTGCATACATACGAAATCATAGTCGGACGAAAATTCAACGTTTTGCAATTTTTGTTTTGCCAATTTTGTAACACAGTTATTTTCAACCATTTTACGGATTTTGTCGAAACCCGTTTTTGTTTCGTATGTATCGGGATAAATCATTTTGTTGTATAAAATTTTGCGAAATTAGAAAAACAATTTTGAAAAATCATAATTTTCAGATTAAAACAGTTTCCGAATATAATTTAAACGGTTTTATTCAGTCGCTCCTTACGAATAAAAAACAGCGCAGCGACGAAGCAATCCAGATTTGCGTCCTGTGTTGTTCTGGATTGCTTCGCTTCGCTCGCAATGACGAACACAAACCTTATTTTTACCTTATTTCAAAAACAAAACAACCTTAGTAGCAAAGAATAACACACACCCGCCAACCTTATTACCTTATTGTTTGTTTTTTCTGGATTGC
>JAIRKV010000226.1 GCA_031259935.1 Prevotellaceae bacterium
TGAATTGAAATACTAATTATTAATAAATTAATTTATAATTTTATGAAAAAAATATTACTGTCTTTTATCGTTGCTGTAATGTATGTTTTTACAGTAAACGCACAAACAAATCCAATGGAACGTATTCCTGTCGACAAAGATGTGAGAACAGGCAAACTGGAAAACGGACTTACTTACTACGTCAGGGCAAATGCAAAACCTGAAAAACAAGCCGAATTTTTTATTTTTCATTATGTCGGCGCCGTACAGGAAGAAGACAATCAACAGGGACTGGCTCACTTTCTGGAACACATGGCTTTTAACGGAACAGTCAATTTTCCCGACAAAAAACTTATAAGCTGGTGCGAATCGGCAGGAATTAAATTCGGTCAAAATCTGAACGCCAGCACAAGTATGGAACAAACTGTTTACAATGTTTCGGCTGTACCGCTTGATAAACCCGAAAATCTTGACACGTGTTTGCTTATACTTCACGACTGGTCGCAGTTTATTGCTTTGAAAGGCGATGAAATCGACAAGGAACGCGGCGTTATTTTAGAAGAAAAACGCACGCGAAACACTGCAAGTTGGAGAATCTACGAAAAATCCTTGCCTGTGCTTTACGGCGATACGCGATATTCGAAACGAAATGTGATAGGAACGGAAGAAATCTTAAAAAATTTCAAACATGATGAAATTCGCGATTTTTACCATCGCTGGTATCGCACCGATTTGCAATGCATAGTTGTTGTCGGTGATTTTGATGCTGATGCTGTTGTAGAAAAAATCAAAAAAATCTTTGCAGATGTTGAACCCGTAGAAAATCCCGAACCAAAAGGATTTTATCCGCTTCCGAAAAATACGGAGCCTACGGTTGCAGTAATTACAGATGCAGAAGCAACAAGTACCGAAGTTTCGGTTTATATAAAACACGATCCCACACCCAAAGAAATGGAAGGCACTTACAGTGTTTATATGATTAATTTAATCAAATCGCTGATTAATTCCATGGAAAATACACGTTTAAGAGAAATAACTCAAAAACCCAACGCACCTTTCATTTCGGGTTATTTGCAGGGCGGAAAAATGACTTCATCATGCGATGCTGTTATTGGAATGGCAATGACACGCGAAGGCGAATCGCTCGCCGCACTTGAAGCATTGTATGGAGAACTGGAAAAAATACGCCGTTTTGGTTTTACCGAAAGCGAATTTGAAATTGCAAAAGCCAATTATCTGAAATCGGCTGAAGTGGCTTACAATAATCGTAATGACAATCGCCACAGAGATTATATTTATTCGTATATCAACAATTTCAGATATAATCATGCAATTCCTGATGACGAAACAGAATGGAAATTAGCAAACGAAATTATATCGCAACTTAATCTCAATATAATTAATGCATTGGCAAAACGATTAATAACTTTGGAAAACCAGATTGTAATTGTTGAAGCGCCTGAAAAACAGGGAACATATCCCACCGAAGATGAAATAAAAACAGTGATAGAAAAAGTGCGTGCCGCCGAACTCGAAGCATATAAGGATAATGTTGTAAAACAACCGATTATTCCCGAAGAAATTGTATTGCAGGGTTCGCCGGTTGTAAAAGAAGAAACCGACAAATTCGGCTCAACGGTATGGACGCTGCAAAATGGAGTAAAAGTTATTGTTAAACAAACCGATTTCAAAGCCGACGAAACAGTGATATCAATATCGCAGCGCGACGGTTCGTCAAACGTATCCGACGATGATTATTATACCGCATCTTACATGTCTGCGGTAATGTCGCGTTCGGGAACAGGAAAACTCAGTGCAAGCGACTTGACCAAACAGTTGGCAGGAAAAACAGCATATCTGCGCATCAATGTTTCCGATTATAATACGGTTGTTTCGGCGGGCGGCTCGCCAAAAGATATGGAAACAATATTGCAACTTGTATATATGAATTTTACAAATCCACGCTGGGACGAAAATGATTTTAATGTTTTTATTGACAGTTATAAATCCCAATTGAAAAATATGGAAACCGAACCTGCATATATCTTTGCAAAAGAGCGACAAAAAACTTTATACAATAATCATCTGCGGCGACAAATAATTTCGACCGAAATATTGGACAAAATCAAATTCGACAGATTGCCGGCGCTGCACAGTCAAATTTTCAAAAATGCAGCCAATTTCACTTTTGCCTTTGTTGGAAATATCGAACCGTCGGTATTAAAACCTCTCGTTGAAAAATACATAGGATCAATACCGGCATCGTCAAATATGACGAAATGGAAAAACGATGGAATAATTCCCGTTCGCGGAACAAAAGACAACTTTTTTGAAACAAAAATGCAAACGCCAAAAACTTCCGTTGCATACACATGGACGGGCGATATGGATTACTCGCTCGAAAACAGAATATTGACAGATGTTTTGGCGCAAATTCTGCGTATGCGCTACCTCGAAGTTATTCGCGAAGAAAAAGGCGGAAGTTATGGAGTAAGCGTATCGGGAACTTTGAACAGAGAACCTCAAGAAACTTTCGCTTTAACCGTTTTATTTGATTCGGAAAAAGAAAAAGTAGAAAAACTTGGATTATTGGATGATGTTGTAAACGAATTTAAGAAAATAGCCGAAAACGGTCCGTCAGCCGATGATTTAAGCAAAGTGAAAGAATTTCTTGTAAAACAGCGCAAAGATCAGCTCAAACAAAACAATACATGGTTAAGTTATTTGACATCGTTGCATCTTTTAAATTTTGATGCTACAAGCGATTATGATAAACTTATAGACGAACTTAATGCCGAAAAGATTAAGAAACTTGCCGCTAAAATTCTTAACGACAATAATCTCGTTCGCGTTATAATGAACAATAAAGAAGATTAAACTAATTTATAATTGATAGAAAAAATATGGTTTTAAGAACAGAAAACATTGTAAAACAATATGCCTGTCATTTGGCGCTTGATAATGTAAGCATTGAAGTTCCGCAAGCAAGCATTTACGGCTTGCTGGGTCCAAACGGAGCAGGCAAAACCACTCTTCTGCGAATTATCAACCAGATTACTGCGCCCGACAGCGGAGAAGTGTATTTTGACGGACGCAAATTGCAGGAAAACGATGTTTACAGTATAGGATATTTGCCCGAAGAACGCGGACTTTACAAAAAAATGAAAGTTGGCGAACAGGCAATGTATTTTGCACGTCTAAAAGGATTGACTAAACACGATGCGGAAAAAAATCTGCGGGAATGGTTTCAAAAATTTGAAATTCAAGCATGGTGGAACAAAAAAGTTGAAGAACTGTCGAAAGGAATGGCGCAAAAAGTGCAATTTATAATAACAATATTGCACAATCCAAAACTTCTTATATTCGACGAACCGTTCAGCGGATTTGATCCCGTAAATGTAAAACTGCTGAAAACCGAAATTCTGAATCTTAAAAAACAGGGAGCCACAATAATCTTTTCTACGCACAACATGGCTTCGGTTGAAGAAATATGCGATTATATAACGCTAATAAACAAATCGAAAAACGTTTTAAGCGGACAAATCGATGAAATTCGACATAATTACGGAGACAATGTATTTGAAATTGATTACAGAGGCGAAACCGATAAACTGAAAGAAAATATTGGCGATAATTATTTGATTTTGGACAGTAGCGAGCAAAAGTTTTTTCGCAAAATTAAAATCAAAGCAACAGTTAAGGAAGCACGAAACACTTTGCTGTCGAGAATTATAAAAGATGTGGAAATTGTAAACTTCAACGAAATAATTCCAAGTATGAACGACATATTTATTAAACTTGTGGAGGAAAATAAATGAAAAAAATATTACTTGTTATAAAACGTGAATTTATTATTCGGATAAAGAAAAAGTCATTTATAATAATGACGGTTTTAACTCCGATACTGTTCGCCTGTCTTGCACTCGTACCTGCGCTTATTTCGCAGATAAAAAGCGAAAAGGAAAAAACAATTACGGTTCTCGATGAATCGGGATTTATAGGAAATGAACTGAAAGACATGCGAACAATAAAGTTCGTGTACGAAAACAAACCTATAGATTCGCTGAAAAACAATTTATTGCGCAACAAATATTATGCAGTTTTGCATATCGAAAAAAGCGAAGAAAATACAACAGGAAACATAACAATGTATTCGGAAAACGCAGTTAGCCTTGATGTATTGAATGTAATCAAAACACAAATAACAATTCTTTCGGCACAAACAAAACTTAAAGAATATGATATTTCCGTAGAACAGATAACAAAAATATTGAATCCGAATTTAAATATAAAAAACCGCCTTATTAACGAGGATGGCAACGAAAAAGAAAGTAATGCCGCCGCACTGACGGGTTTTGCAATGATTTGCGGAATTTTAATTTTCTTTATAATACTCATGTTCGGTATTCAGATAATGCGCGGCGTAATAGAAGAAAAATCAAGCAGAATAATAGAAATTATAATATCGTCGATAAAACCTATGCATTTGATGCTGGGAAAAATCATTGGCGTAGCGCTGGTTGTGCTTACTCAAATTCTGATATGGATAGTTTTGTTTGCCTTAATAATATTTGTTGCACAAAGCCAGTTTTCCGATATTGTCAATCAACTGCAAAATTATATCAATGCAGTTTCGTTTACAAAAATGTTTATTTGCTTAATCCTTTATCTTATTTTGGGATATTTGCTTTATGCATCCATGTTTGCAATTGTAGGCTCGGCTGTCGATAATGAATCCGACACTCAGCAGTTGCAAGCAATAGCAAGCGTTCCATTGATGATAGGATATTTCATAATGATTGTGGTATCAACTCAACCCGACAATCCGCTTGCGTTTTGGGGATCGATGATTCCGTTTACATCGCCAATGGTTATGCTGGCGCGTATTCCGTTTGGAGTTTCATGGTTCGAAATAATTCTTTCGCTGGCAATATTAACGGCTACATTCATTTTATTTACCTGGATTGCAGCGCGAATATATCGCGTAGGAATTTTGATGTACGGCAAAAAAGCATCAATAAAAGAACTTATAAAATGGATTAAATATAAAAGATGATTTACGGTTCATATTATTATATTGGAAAATCTCTGTAAAAACGTTTTGCAGAGATTTTTTTATGATTTCCGTATAATTTGGTGCATTACAATGTTTTACCTCTGAATATAAATTATCTTCTTTGTTTCAAAAAAACTGTCATCAAAAAAGTCTTTTATCTCGTAAACGGAAATTTGTCGTTTCGATATTTTTGTGGCTTTCAATTCATTATGCAAGTCGCCTCCTTTGAGATAAATAATGCCGTTGGGCAAAGAATTGTTACCGTCGGGAGTTATTTTGTTCCAAATATGCGAAACAAAGACAGGCAAATCGGAAACGGCTCTGCCTGTAACAAAATCAAACTTTTGTTTTAATTCTTCGGCGCGAATTTGCATCGCACAAACATTTTTCAGTTCAATACTTTCGACAATTGCATTCACTACTTTTATTTTTTTGTTTATCGAGTCTGTCAAAGTGAATTGCGCATCGGGAAACATTATCGCAAGCGGAATGCCCGGAAAACCGCCGCCTGTGCCGACATCAAGAATTTTTGTATTTGCTTCAAACGAAATTATTTTTGCAATGGCAAGCGAATATAAAATATGATGATTATAAAGATTTTCCATATCTTTTCGCGATACGACATTTATCTGCGCATTCCAAAATTTATACAAATCGCCGAGTTGCGATAATTGCGCTGTCTGTTTTTCGGTTAATTTCGGAAAATATTTCAGAATTTCGTTCATTGTTTTTTGTTTTATTGTGTAATTAATTTTCCAAGCGCCGATTTTGCCCTAAATAATAATGTTTTTACCGTTCCGACAGGGATTTTCAATTCGGAGGCAATTTCTTCGTATGAATAATCTTTGAAATAACGCAATTCGATAAGATTTTTATATTTTGGTTTAAGCTGCTCGAGCAATCTCTGCATCAGCACAATTTGCTGCTCGTGAATCATAACTTCTTCGGGATTCAAAACAGTTGACTGAATAGAATCTTCGCCGATTACAAATTCCATATTATCATCATTGCTGCTTTCGATGGTAACATGATTGTTTTTGCGCTTGCGCAAAAAATCAATACATGTATTTTCGGCAATGCGAAACAGCCACGTACTGAACGCAAACTTGAAATTATACTGTTCTATATTTCTAAACGCCTTGTCAAAAGTTTCGTATGTCAAATCTTCCGCATCGCTTTTATTTATAACTATTTTCATTGTCAAAAAATATATTGCATCTTTATATCTGGTAAATAATTTTGCATATGCTTTTGTATTACCATTTAAAAATTGTCTAACCAGTTTTTGGTCTTCTTCTATTCGCGACAGCATTTTGAAT
>JAIRKV010000054.1 GCA_031259935.1 Prevotellaceae bacterium
GCAGGAACTCATGTTACATTGGTAGAATTTCTTCCTGCAATAGTACCTAACGAAGATGATGATATATCTGCACAATTAAGTCGTTCATTCCGCAAAAATGGAATAAAAATTATGACAGATTCATCTGTCGAAAGTGTTGATACAAGCAGCGATATGTGTAAAATAACAGTAAAAACCAAAAAAGGAATAGAAATTGTTGAAGCAGAAACAGTTTTGTCGGCAGTGGGAATTACGCCGAATGTAGAAGGCTTAAATCTTGAAAAAATCGGCATTGAAACCGAAAAAGGCAGAATAAAAACAGATGAATTTTATCGAACAAATATTGAAGGCATTTACGCCATCGGCGATGTTATTGCAACTCCTGCGCTGGCTCATGTAGCTTCGGCTGAAGCAATAACCTGTGTCGAAAAAATTGTAAAAACGGATGTAAAACCGATAAACTATAAAAATATTCCTGCCTGCATTTATACTTCGCCCGAAATTGCATCTGCAGGATTAACTGAAAAACAGGCTGTTGCCGAAGGTTATCAAATTAAAACGGGAAAATTTCCATTTACGGCTTCGGGCAAAGCAACAGCAACAGGCGAACGCGATGGCTTTATAAAACTTATATTTGATGCAGCAACCGACAAAATTATAGGAGCGCATTGCATTGGCTATAATGTTACTGAAATAATTGCAGGCATTGTAACTGCAATAAATCTTGGAGCGAAAGGACAGGATATTATAAAGTCAATTCATCCGCATCCTACAATAAGCGAAGCAATTATGGAAGCCGCCGCCGCCGCTTACGGCGAATCGGTAAACATTTGAACATAGCATTTGATTACACGTAATTTAAACTTATAATTTGTAAGCAGAATGATTTTTTAATAACGAAACTGCTTTTTCAAGAAAAATTGAGTATGATTATTGCAATTTCCGTAAATGGGATTGATTTTATAAAAGGAAATTTAATATCGTAACAGTCTAAATATCAAATATATTAATTATAATAAATTGATTTTCAGATAATTATATTTTAAGATTTTTTTATATCAGAAAATAAGGCAATTAAAAAAAAATAGAAATTTTATTTTAAAAAAAATTTTGAGGAAACATTTTTTTTGATGAACTTTGCTCTTCGTTTAAAAAACGATAATTACAAAATTTAATAGAATAAAATTTAACAGGAAAAAAACTGTAATAGTTATGGAAAAAAATTCTCTGAACTGCACGGAAATATGGGATAAATGTCTGAAAATCATTAAAGATAATCTTGCCAATGATTCACTCTACAATGTATGGTTTAAACCATGTATTGCAGCAGATCTCAAAGGCTCTATGCTCACAATTTCTGTTCCATCTCCATATTTTTATGAATATTTGGAAGCAAACTACATAGATTTGCTTAGTTTTGCTTTGCGCACCGTGCTGGGCAAAGATGCGGAATTGCAATATAACGTTCTGGTTGAAAACAAAGGTTCGACCGTAACATATCCTACCAATCCCGGCATCCATGCAAAAAATCCATCTATACCTTTTCCAAATGAAAACACAAAACATCTCAATCCGTTTATTATTCCCGGATTGCAGCAAATGGAAATAGATTCGCATCTTAATTCGCATAAAACATTCAATAATTTTATCGAAAGCGACTGCAATCGCGTTGCACGTTCCACAGGATTGGCTATTGCCGAAAATCCGGGTAAGGTAGCATTTAATCCCATGTTTGTTTTTGGCGGTTCAGGACTGGGAAAAACGCATTTGATACAGGCAATAGGCTTGGAAATAAAACGCAAATTTCCGGAAAAAATTGCACTTTACATTACGGCAAGTTTATTTCAAAATCAATATATAGACGCTCAAATATACAAAAATAAACTTATTGACTTTTTGAATTTCTATCAAATGATGGACGTTCTTATTATAGATGACATACAGGAATTTGCAGGCAGAGACGGAACTCAAAACGCATTTTTTCAAATATTCAACCATTTACATCAGTCGGGAAAACAATTAATACTCGCATCAGACAGACCGCCTGTAGATTTGTTAGGATTAAACGAACGATTATTGACAAGATTCAAATGGGGACTTACGGTCGAATTGCAAGCTCCTAATTTTGAAACACGTAAGGCAATATTGAAAAAGAAAATTTCTAACGAAGGCATAGAAATGTCGGATGAAATTGTAGAATACATAGCAAGCAAGGTAACTACCAATATTCGTGAACTGGAAGGCGCATTCACATCACTGTATGCAAGTTCGGTATATAACATACACAAATCGAAAAAAACAATAACAATCGAAATGGCAAAAAATGTAATTGATTGCCTCGTAAATTCTACAAAACGTGAAATTTCCATAGATAAAATAAAACGTACGGTTTGCGATTATTTCGGATTATCGTTAGATATAATGTTTTCAAAAATACGCAAACGTGAAATAGTACAAGCCCGTCAAATAGCAATGTTTTTTGCACGAAAAATGACAAAACATTCACTTGCCTTGATTGGCTCCGAAATAGGCGGAAAAGATCATGCTACCGTTTTACATTCATGCAAAACAGTAGAAGACCTTTACGAAACCGATAAAGCATACAGAGAACATGTAATAGAAATAGAAAAAAGAATTAACAACTCGATTTAATTAAAAATAAAACTATAATAATCATGATAAACAAAGGCAGGTTGTATAAATTTGCCTTTGCTGTTATAAAATGTTTGCAACGCATAATATGCTTTGAATTAGACGTAAATTGAAAAAATGTTGAAAACTTATTGCTGTAAATTTCTAAAAAAATTGTAACTTTACGCCCATTTTCCGAATAAATGTGAGAAGATAACAATTATACATGCCGAACTGTTTGATAATCAACGTTTACTAACAGCAGCAAATTGTTTTCAAATCACAATAAATAATAATATATGATAGAAAATAACGAAATAAACGAAAAAATTACAAAAGTCAATATCGAAGAAGAAATGAAATCGTCGTATATCGACTATTCGATGTCAGTTATTGTATCGCGCGCTTTGCCCGATGTACGCGATGGAATGAAACCCGTTCATCGCCGTATTCTGTACGGAATGGAAGAAATGGGCGTATATGCAAATAAACCTTTCAAGAAATGTGCGCGTATAGTTGGAGATGTTATGGGAAAATATCATCCGCACGGCGACAGTTCCGTTTATGAAGCGCTGGTTCGTATGGCTCAAGAATGGAGCCTGCGATACATGCTTGTTGATGGACAGGGCAACTTCGGTTCAATGGATGGCGATTCGGCAGCTGCCATGCGGTACACCGAAGCACGTTTACATAAAATATCCGAAGAAATACTTGCCGATCTGGATAAAAACACAGTCGATTTTGTTCCTAATTACAGCGAAGAATATCAAGAACCCGTGGTGCTTGCAACAAAAGTTCCGACATTACTTATAAACGGAGCATCGGGAATTGCCGTAGGAATGGCAACAAATATGGCGCCGCACAATCTTTCCGAAATTACAGATGCAATTTATGCATATCTTGATAATAATGATATCGATGTTGATGAACTTTTGCAATATGTTAAAGGACCCGATTTCCCTACAGGCGCTATCATTTACGGATATCAGGGAATAAAAGATGCTTATCACACAGGTCGCGGACGTATAGTTATACGGTCAAAAACCGATATAGAAATATCCGACAGCGGACGGGAAGTACTTGTTGTAAGCGAAATACCTTATCAGGTAAATAAAAAAGACCTGATAGAAAAAATAGCCGAACTTGTAAACGAAAAGAAAGTAGAAGGCATTTCATATATTAACGATGAAAGCGACCGTAACGGCTTGCGCATTGTTATAAAATTAAAAATGGATGCAGTTGCGAATGTTGTGCTGAACACTCTGTTCAAATACACTCAACTTCAATCTACATTTTCGATAAACAACATAGCGCTGGTTGATGGACGTCCACGATTACTTAATCTGCGCCAACTGATAAAATATTTCGTTCGCCATCGCTACGAAGTTGTAGTAAGACGCGCAAAATACGAACTGGAACAGGCACAAAAACGCGCCCATATTCTGGAAGGCTTGCTTATAGCGCTCGACCATCTGGATGAAGTTATAGCGCTTATAAGAGCATCAAAAACACCCGACGAAGCGCGCAGCGGTTTAATCGAAAAATTTGCACTTTCCGAAATTCAGGCAAATGCAATAATAGAAATGCGCTTACGCCAGCTCACAGGACTTGAACGTGATAAAATTCGCGAAGAACATGCCGAATTAATGAAAAAAATCGAATCGTTACAGCAACTTATTGCAAGCGAAGAACTGCAACGACAGATAATCAAAGATGAACTTCTTGAAATAAAAAACAAATACGGAGACGCCCGCAGAACAGAAATCATTTATGCAGCCGAAGAATTTAATCCCGAAGATTTTTACGCAGACGAAGATGTTGTTATCACAATATCACATTTAGGATATATAAAACGAACGCCGCTCAGCGAATATCGCACCCAAAACAGAGGCGGCGTAGGAGCAAAAGGCGGAGCAACACGCGATGAAGATTTTATAGAACATATATATGTTGCAAACATGCACAGCACAATGCTGTTCTTCACACGCAACGGACGCTGTTTCTGGCTGAAAGTTTACGAAATCCCCGAAGGAAATAAAACATCAAAAGGACGCGCAATTCAAAATGTAATAAACATAGAAAACGATGACAAGGTAATGGCATACATCAATGTAAAAACATTGAATGACGCTGAATATATCAACAACAATCATATTATTTTATGCACTAAAAAAGGAATTATCAAAAAAACTTTGCTTGAAGCATATTCACGTCCGCGCCTGAACGGCGTAAATGCAATCACCATAAAAGATGGAGACGAACTGCTGGAAGCGCGATTGACAAACGGAAATTGCGAAATACTAATGGCAGCACGCGAAGGTAAAGCAATAAGATTCAACGAAAATCATGTCAGACCAATAGGAAGAACAGGAGCAGGCGTAAGAGGAATAAATATAGCGGAAACCGACGAAGTAATCGGAATGATTTGCATAGATAAGGAAGACACAAAAACAACAATAATGGTTGTATCGGAAAACGGCTACGGCAAACGCTCCGACCTTGAATCATACAGAATTACAAACAGAGGAGGCAAAGGTGTTAAAACAATAAACATTACCGAAAAAACAGGAAAACTGATTGCAATAAAAGATGTAACCGAAGAAAACGACTTAATGATTATAAACCGTTCAGGTTTAACAATACGTATGGCAGTATCGGAAATTCGCATTGCAGGACGCGCTACACAGGGCGTAAAACTTATAAATCTGAAAGAAAAAGACTCAATTGCTGCAGTTGCAAAAGTGAACAAAACAGAAGAAAAAGAAGAAATCAATGAAAATATTAATGAAGAAAATCATCAAAACAGCGAAAAATTAATATAAAATTTATACCTTTGCGCAACTAATTGATTTATCAATAAAATAATGAATTTAATCATCTAAAATACAATATTGTTATGAAGAAAATTTTAACGGCAATTCTTCTGTTTGCAAGCATTCATGTCGGATATACGCAACAATTTGCTAAAAACATAAGCAAAAGCAACGAAGATATTGTAAACCCAAAAAAGAAAGACAATCCTAAAACATGGATTGACCGCGCCGATTTAATGCGCAAGATTTATGCTGAACCTACATCCAAACTTTTATTGGATGTAAATTTGAAAGAAGAGCAATTACCATTATTTCTCAGAGGCGAACAACAACTGTCAACAAAAAACACTGTTGTCGACGAAAAAGAATACAAAGTAATTGAGTATGCAAATAAGGAAATATATGTAGATGCCAATGGCAGCGTTGAACTTGTAAGAGTTACAAAAACAGAAATCGACAAGCCGCTCGACAAAGCTTTGGAAGCATATCTGAAAGCATCGGAACTTGGCGGCGACGCAAAAAAAATAGGCGAAGGTCTTGATGCTCTCAACAAGGCTTTTGCAAACTGTGCTTTTGGTGAATATTACGCAGGAAACTATGGCGCAACAATCGATGCCTTTAAAAAAGCAGTAGAATGTTCATTGCATCCCACAGTAGGCAGAATAGACACAAGCATAATATTCAACATAGGATTTATGGCTATGAGAAATCAAGACTATAAAACCGCCGAAGAATATTATAGAAAAGCAGCCGAATACAACTATCAGGAAGGAGATATTTATGCAAGCCTGTATAATGCCATAAGAAGTCAGGGAACTAAAAACGACACCGTGCGGGCAGGCGAACTTTTAACGGAAGCATACAAAAAATATCCTGAAAATCTCAATATCCTGGCAACACTGGTTAATCACTATCTCGGAACAGGCGAAGATCCTAAAGTAATTATTCCGATATTACACGATGCACAGGCAGCAGCAGAAGAAACAGGACAAAAAAACGCCTCGCTTTATTATGTTGAAGGCAATCTGCACGTACAACTAAAAGATGAAGAAAATGCAATAAAAGCATACAATCAGGCTATAGAAATAGATCCTAACAGCGCCAATGTACATTATATGCTCGGCACTTTATACTATAATCGCGGCGTAAACATATTCAATGCATCCAATGATAAAATAGGAAAAGAATACGATCAGGCGCTTGAAGAAGCAAACGCAGAATTTAAAAAATCAATAGCGCCGCTCGAAAAAGCATTTGAATTAAACTCAAAAGAAAGAGCCTTTGCAGATGCTCTTAGAAGCGTTTATTTCCGTTTCCGCGCCGACAGCGACGAAATGCAGGCTAAGTATGAAAAATATAAGGCTATTTGCGACGAATTGGAATAGATGGATTTTGAAAAAAGAAACTGTCTTAAAAAAGACAGTTTCTTTTTTTATCCAACAAAATTTCCGTTCTTAAACATTTGACTAAAAAATCAACTAAAATATTGATAAACAGTTGCATTCTTACGGAATTGCACCAACTCACGTATCACAAATTGACTGAATCATACAGTTCTGTTTTGTAAAAAACAAATAAAACAATGTTGTAAAACGTAAATATTTATTAAATTTGCGGCAAAAAATTTATTAATACATAAAAAAAGAAAAAATGGAACCAACAGTATCTGAAAAAAGTACGAAAGCAGAAATATTGAAAGCTTACGAAGCATTATTGAAAGAAATACAAAATGCTAAAAACGACATTCCCAAACAAGTACAGGAAGAAAAACAGAAAACGGCAACTTTGGAAAAAGTATCAGGAATAACCAGCGAAGGAATAATAAAAAATATTGGAGACCTGAAAACAAGTTTAAACAGTTCGCTGGATGGCATGTTGCAAAGTTTGACTGATGAATTTAAAAAACTGGAAGAAATACGTGCAGCCATCATTCTGGAAAAGAAAACATTGGAAGATTTGTATTCGTTATCGGCAAACACAGATTCGTTAGCCGCCATGTTACTTGTTCAAAAGGAGAAAAAAGAAAATTTCGAAAAAACCATGAAAGAAACCGAAGCCGCTTTTGCTAATGAAATGGCAGAAAAAAAGGCTCAATGGGAACTCGAAACAGTAAAACAGAAAGCCGGTGAAAAAGAATACGCCGAAGATGTAATCAAACGGCATAAGCGCGAAGAGGAAGAATATGCGTATAATTTGAAAATCAAACGTCAAAAAGAACAGGACGAGTACGATAGCCGCAAGTTTCAACTCGAAAAGGAACTCGCTGATAAAAAAACAAATTTTGAACAGGAAATATCTCACAGAGAAACGGCATTGAAAAATGCAGAAGCCGAATTGACCGAACTTCGAAAAAACAATGCAGAGTTCCCAACGAAATTAGATAAAGCGTTGAAAGACAGGGAAACCGAACTTAGCAAACAACTTCAAGGCAAATACGATTTTGAAATTAAACTTATAGAAAAGCAAAATGAAGCAGATATTCGCCTTAAAGATCAGATAATTACCTCATTGCAGGAAAAAATCAAAGAAAAACAGGAACAGTTAAAAGAATACACAGACAAAGCCAATCGCGCCGAAGCCAGTGTTAAAGATATTGCAGTGAAAGCAATAGAAAACACTTCCAAAGTGCGCATGTTCACAACCAAAGCAGAAAAAGAAGACAATTAACATCCGTCATACACATGAATGTTTCCGGAACTCATTTCAACTACTATCATGTTTGCAAACGAAAACTTTGGTTATTTGCTTCCGGAATTTTCATGGAACATACGTCTGATTTAGTGTATGAAGGTAAATTAATCCACGAAGAAAGTTACCCTCAACGAGCAGAGCGCTATGAAGAGTTAGAGATAGGTGGCTGTAAAATAGATTATTATGATCCACGAAATAAAATTATACACGAAATCAAAAAATCAGACAAAATTGAATTTGCACACGAATGGCAAGTAAAATATTATATATTTGTATTAGAATGTAATGAAATACATGGAGTTACAGGCATTTTGGAATATCCGACCTTGCGACATAAAAACAAAGTGATTTTGACGGATGATGATCGTATCAAAATTCAAAAAATCATAATAGAAATAGAAACAATCATATTATCAAACAGTTGCCCGTCGAAAATAAACAGTAAAATATGCCGTAATTGCAGTTATTACGAATTTTGTTATATCAGTGAAAGTGAAACTATAAATTAGTCGTTCCTTACGAATAAAAAAATCAGAAATAATGTCGTATTATTGCTGATTTTTTATTCATTAAAGAGCGAGTGTAGAACAGGCAAGTATGATTTTAAAATTGAGACTTGAATCTACCCAAAGGAAAGATTGGAAATCGCAAAAAACAGTTAAAAAACAATTTCGGTAAACACAGGTAAAAAAGCAGTCGAATTCGACTGCTTTTTTTGTTTGAAATAGTAATAATAAATATTGACATCGCTAATTCATACAAATTATTTCCCTCAAAAATGTACATTTCGTTTTAAATTTGTGTAGTTTTCGTTTTGAAGATTATAGTTCGGCGTATTTTTTCGTTTTAAAATAAAATCTTTAATTATTTGCATAATTGAAAGTTTTTGCCGTAATTTGTATTTAACATTAATCTTCATAAATATGTATGAAATTAAAAATCAAAAATATTATAAAATAAAATTGTCTGTATTATGAAAAAATTAATTATCACAGTTTGTATTATTACAATTACAATATTTACCGCGTTTGCAGACGAAGGCATCTGGCTTCCGATACTGCAAAAATACACTGTCGAAGATATGCAGAAAAAAGGATTTAAACTTACTGCGCAGGATATTTACGACATAAACCGTTCGAGTTTGAAAGATGCAATAATACAGTTCGATGGAGGCTGTACGGGCGTTGTGGTTTCAAAAAGCGGATTGCTGTTTACGAATCATCATTGCGGATATGACCAAATTCAGTATCACAGTTCGGTTGAACACAATTATCTTGACAAAGGTTTCTGGGCGCAATCGAACGGCGAAGAACTGCCTAATCCGAATCTTAACGTTAAATTTCTTTACCGAATGGAAGATGTTACATCGCAAATTTTACAGGAGATTGATGATAATACTCCCGAAACAGTTCGCGACAGTTTGGTGAACACACGTTCGACAGAAATTGCAAAAAAAGCCGAAGATGATGGAAAATTTGAAGCCATCGTAAAGCCGATTTATTACGGCAATCAATACATTCTGTA
>JAIRKV010000055.1 GCA_031259935.1 Prevotellaceae bacterium
TGCTCAAATCGCTCACAAATTTGTTGATACCTGCAAAACAGGCGTAATTTGCATCGACGACTATTCGGTCGAACACGATGCCTTAAACCGTTTTTACAATGCTTTGGATACAAGCAATCGCCCCGTGCGTATAGCATATTTCGGAGATTCGTTTATCGAAGGCGACCTGCTTACATGCTCGTTGCGCGATTTGTTCAAAAAAAAATACGGCGGAAACGGAGTAGGTTTTGTTCCTGTCAACTGCATTACTGCGGGTTTCAGAACAACTGTTGTTACTTCTGCCGACGGCTGGGACGAACACTGTGTTACCGACAGCATTTTCAGCCGCAGCAAACAGGGAATTTCAGGTCATTATTTTGTTCCCGATACAAACGCTACGGCAACATTTTCGTGCCGCACAGCAATCGGAAAAAAAATTGACACCTGTTCTGTCGCTGCGTTTTATTTTATTACCGATGGCGATTTGAAATTTACAACAACCGTTAATCGCAAAACAAGTCGGCAACACACAGTCAAAGGCAGTAAGGATATTCAAAAAATTTCTGTTGACGGACCAGTTGCCCGGATAAAAATTACCATTAATAATCCAGGCATAAATACCCGTTTCTTCGGAGTAACTTTGGATGATGAAAAAGCAGGAATCGCTGTTGATAACTATTCGCTTCGCGGTGTTTCGGGCGAAAGCCTTAAATCTATTCCTGCAAAAACATTAAAGGATTTTGACAAATTGCGAAGTTATGATTTGATAATACTGCAATATGGTTTGAACGTAGCGACCAAAACACAAACCAGATTCGATTATTATAAAAAAGCAATGACAGGCGTAATAAATCATCTTCGCAATAATTTTCCGAACAGCGATTTTCTGCTGATAAGCGTTGGCGACCGCGCTGTGAAAATCAACGGTGAAATGACAACAATGCCCGGAGTGAAAAACTTATTGGCAACTCAACAAAATATTGCTGCCGAATGTGGTATTGCCTTCTGGAATTTAATAGACGCCATGGCTCTCGATGGCGGAATGACGGGCTATGTAAAATCAAAACCTCCAAAAGCCAATTTGGATTATACTCATATAAACATGCGCGGCGGCGAACAGATTGCAAACCATTTGTTCGAAGCAATTGAATATGGAAAGGAAAGATATCTTGAAAAGAAAAAACATAACAAACCATAAAGAATAAAAAATGAAACAGTTATTTACGTCCAAAATTAAATTTGTTATTACGCTTAATATTATCCTGCTGGCATGTACGGGATTTCTGTTTTCAAGTTCGGATTCGGGTAACGATGACGAAATTAAGTCATTACATGTTGATACGGAAACCGTTTTGCCTGCATCTTTTGCAGGAATACAGCCAAATATTATACAGGATTCAGCACGAAGTTTATCCGGTTTTTTTGAAAAATTAATGATGATTCGCGATATAAAAAACCTTGAAAAACCCGTTGTTCGCATAGTTCATATCGGCGATTCTCATGTTCGCAGCCATGAATTTACTCCTGCGTTCAATTTTCGGCTGACCGAAATATTCGGTAATGCAGCAACAAAATTTATTGAAGGATACAAAAACGCAGGAATAGTTGAAGAAAACGGCTTGCCCGGAGTTATTTGTCATTGCATAGGAATTAACGGAGCAACAAGTAAAAATTTTTTGAACGATAAATATATCTACGAAATAAATAAATTAAATCCCGATTTGATTATAATTTCGCTCGGTACAAACGAAGGACTTGGTCGATACGACTCGATATATCACTACAACATGATGGAAAATCTTTTTTCGCTTTTGAAAAATCATTGTCCTCAGGCAACGATTTTGTATACTACGCCGCCCGGAGCATTCAAAACAACATACAGCCGCGCGCGCAGACGCAGAAATCGTAAAATAATATCGGTAACAGAAAATAAAAGTACAAAAAATGTTGCATCAACAATCGTGCAATTTGCCGCCGACCATAATGCTGCATGCTGGGATTTGTTCAATATCGTTGGAGGCGAACAGAATGCATGCAAAAACTGGCAGAATGGAAATTACTATCAAAAAGACAAACTGCACTTTATAATTGATGGATATATTCTTCAGGGAAACTTACTTTACGAAGCGCTGATAGCAGGTTATAACGAATATGTGTTGAAAAATTATGAGTAACTGGCTTAATAATCTCGGTTTCGATTTCGACAAAATTCAATCATTATTCGTTTACAATCCGAACGCACCGATGATTTTTAACAGCGGATTTTTCATGTTTTTGTTTCTCGCCTTTATTATTGCCTACACAACACTGAAAAAACGCACAACTCCGCGACTTGTTTTTGTTACGCTCTTTTCTTATTATTTTTACTATAAAAGCAGCGGATTTTATTTTTTCCTGCTCGGAATAATCACGGTCAGCGACTTTTTACTGGCTCAATGTCTGGCTCTTGCCAAAAAAAAATACATGCGGCGAATACTGCTTTCAATCAGCCTTTGCATTGGGCTCGGCTTGCTTGCATACTTCAAATATTTCAATTTTTTCGGAACGGCTTTTTCGTCGATAGTGAACGGAAATTTTCAGCCGACCGACATTTTTTTGCCTGTCGGAATATCATTTTTTACATTTCAGTCGTTAAGTTACACCATAGACGTTTATCGCCGAAATATTGAACCTTTGAAAAATATACTCGATTATGCTTTTTACGTATCGTTTTTTCCACAATTAGTTGCCGGACCCATCGTTCGCGCACGCGATTTTATTCCGCAAATTCGCCAACCGCTGAAAATTACAAACGAAATGATAGGCACAGGCATTTATTTCATCGTTTGCGGACTGTTCAAAAAAGCGATAATATCCGATTACATCGGAATAAATTTTGTTGACAGAATTTTCGAAAATCCTTCGCTTTATTCAGGCATCGAAAATCTTTTCGGCGTATATGGTTACGGGCTTCAGATATACTGCGATTTTTCGGGATACAGCGACATGGCGATAGGTATAGCTTTGCTGCTTGGTTTTAAATTCAATATTAATTTTGATTCACCTTACAAATCGACAAATATTCAAGAATTTTGGCGGCGCTGGCATATTTCGCTGTCATCGTGGCAGCGCGATTATCTTTATATTTCTCTGGGAGGAAATCGCAAAGGTAAAATCAGAACATATAT
>JAIRKV010000117.1 GCA_031259935.1 Prevotellaceae bacterium
GACAGAATATTTTTTTCACAATTGTACGGAATGAGTGATAATCTTTCGTATAATCTTGCTCACGAAGGTTACAATGTAGCAAAATATATTCCTTATGCGCCGGTGAAAAAAGTTTTGCCATATCTTATTCGCCGCGCCGAAGAAAACACGGCAATAGCAGGACAGACAATGCGTGAACTGGAATTGATTAAAACGGAAATCAAACGAAGAAAAAACGATAAGAAACCTGAAAAATAATAAAACAGCAATAATCCGGATTCTAAAATTGTGATTGAAAAATATAAAACCAATTCATATATGGACAGGATTTAATAAATTATGAATCAAATAAATATTGATAAATTTGATTATGAATTACCCGATGAGCGAATCGCAAAGTTTCCTTTGCAGCAGCGCGATTCGTCAAAACTGCTTGTTTACGACAAAGGCAAAATAAGTCATCAGTCATTTGCTGATTTGCCAAATTTATTGAATCCAAATTCACTGCTTGTGTTTAATAATACAAAAGTTGTTCATGCACGAATAATTTTTCACAAAACCACAGGAGCGCAAATAGAAGTTTTTTGTCTTGAACCTGTCGTGCCAAACAATTATGAACAAAATTTTGCTGCAACAGCCGAATGTATATGGAATTGCACCGTTGGAAACCTGAAAAAATGGAAAGGCGAAACTTTAAGAAAAAAATTTGTCTGCAACAGCATTGAAGATGAACTCAACGTTGATAAAATCGAAAATAATGAAGGCTCGCTGAAAGTTAAATTCACTTGGAATTCAGGATTATCGTTTGCGCAAGTTATGGATGTATGCGGAAAAATACCTGTTCCGCCTTATCTGAAACGCGAATCGCAGGAAATTGACAGCGAACGGTATCAAACAGTTTATTGCAAACCCGAAGGTTCGGTTGCCGCTCCAACCGCAGGATTACATTTCAGCAACGATGTTTTGCAAAGACTGAAATTAAAAAACATCGAAACCGATGAAATAACTTTACATGTCGGCGCAGGAACATTTAAACCGGTAAAAACAAAATTTGTCAATGAACATGTAATGCACAGCGAACATTTTTTTGTAAAAAAAACAAGTATTCAAAAAATAATCAAACATATCGGAAACATTACTGCTGTTGGAACTACGAGTGTTCGTACTCTTGAAAGTTTATATTGGACAGGCTGTAAAATCAAACAAAATAAAAATATTCAAAACCTGAACGTTCAACAATTTGAACCCTATCAAAATAATTTTAAAATAAGTGCTGAAGAATCGCTGCTGGCAATATTAAATTATCTTGACAATGAAAATTTACACGAAATCAGCGCCGCAACACAAATAATGATTATGCCCGATTATAAACCAAAAATAGTAAACAGATTGATTACGAATTTTCATCAACCCAAAAGCACATTGTTGCTGTTGGTTGCAGCATTTATCGGTAACGATTGGCACAAAGTTTATGATTATGCACTAAAAAACGATTTTCGATTTCTCAGCTATGGCGACAGTTCTGTTTTGATACCTGCATAAATTAAAAACGACTTCTTTTTATAAATTTAAATTAACCGTTATCAAAAATGCCAGTTTTCATCAGTTTGCACATTTGCCGGTTTTGTTATTATATTTTTATTTGTTGATTTATTTATCCAGATAGCATTATAAATTTCTTTTGCTTCGGGTAATTCTTTTTGAATATCGGCTATTCGTGTTTCGTCGGAAGGATGAGTACTGAAAAATTCAGGCGTTGATGCTCCTCCTGTCTGTGCCATTCGTTGCCAAAATGGAACTGCCGCTTCTGGATTATATCCTGCAATTGCCATGAATATTAAACCCAGATGATCGGCTTCGAGTTCCTGCTTTCTGCCAAAGGGTAACATCACGCCATATTGAGCGCCAAGCCCGTAAATTTGCTGACTCAACGATTTAACTTTATCAGATGTTCCTCCCAATAACGATGTTAATGCTTCGGAACCGTATGTGGCAACTGCCTGTTGCGACATTCTTTCGTTGGCATGTTTTGCTACTGCGTGAGCAACTTCGTGTCCAAGTACGACAGCCAAGCCTGTTTCGTCTTTTGTAACAGGTAAAATTCCTGTGTAAACTACAATTTTGCCGCCGGGCATACAAAAGGCATTTACGCTTGCATCTTCAACAAGATTAAATTCCCATGCAAAATTTTTAAGCATATCTTCCATTCCGTTCGATTTGTAATAATATTCAACGGCGTTTGCTATGTTTTGTCCGACTTTTACAACCATTGCCGTTGCAGTTTTATCGGTTGATTTTTTTGCCGTTTTCATATATTCCGTATAACTGTCCAGACTTAATGATAAAACATCTTCATCAGGAATCAGCATTAATTGTTTTCGCCCTGTAACGGGAACTGTTCCACAAGCATAAATGAATAGTACTGTCGATAGCAATAACAATATTTTTTTCATATTTTGATATTAAATTTACGTTAAAACTAAAATAACGGGCAAAAGTAGTCTTTCTTTTTATGAAAACCAAAAATCGCACAAATTATAAATTGCAAAATCGAATTTAAGTCTTCAATCCGTAGCGTGATTATTGAATCATTAAAATTATTTGATTCTGTCAATCAACTATTTATATTCTACCAAAGACAGAACTTTGTCGTTTCCAAGAAAATCTGAACCGTGAAGGTAACATAATTCTATAAAAAAAACGTAACCTGCAACAATTCCGCCAAGCCGTTCTGCCAATAGCGCTATTGCTTTTGCCGTGCCGCCTGTGGCAAGCACATCGTCAATAATTATAATGCGCTGTCCTTTTTTAATAGCATCTGTATGAATTTGCATCATATCTGTTCCATATTCTTTTCCATAAGGCTCTTCTATCACGGCTCGCGGAAGTTTTCCCGATTTGCGTGCCGGAACAAATCCTGTTCCGAGCCTGTCGGCAATTACGGGTCCGAAAAGAAATCCGCGCGATTCGGGCGATATTACCAAATCTATTTTACCGAAACATTTGCTCAAATCTGCCAAAGCCGTATTCACTTTTTTAAACAATTCAGGCGACTGTAAAACAGGCGTTATATCTTTAAACGAAATTCCGGGTTCGGGATAATCGTTTATTTCGGCAATTGACAGACTGATTGATTCGCCTTGTTTTTTAAGTTTTGTGATAATTTTATTTATATCCATTTTTTGTATTGATTATTTAATATTTACATTATTATTTAAGAACGAATGACTGATGCAATTCGGGAATTACAACATCGTGAAATCCTTTTTTCATTAATCTGCGTTTAAACTCCTGCTGTACGTCGGGCTCGCCGTGAACGATAAAAATTGTTTTCACCAAATCGTAATTTTGACAAGCCAGATATTGCGACAGGTCGCCATAATCGGCATGTGCGCTCATCGAATTTATTTCTTCGATATCGGCTTTCACTTTGAATTTTTCACCGAAAATTCCTACTTCATCCGGATGCTGTTTTAATCGTGCGCCGAGCGAATTCGCTTCACAATATCCTACTATTAAAATTGTATTTCGCTTCTCGCTGATACTGTTTGCGATATGATGTTTTACGCGTCCTGCATCAGCCATTCCGGATGCTGAAATTATAATGCACGGTTCTTTTTTGCTGTTCAATTTTTTCGACTCTTCAACAGTTTTTATATAGCGCAAACCTTTGAAGTCAAAAACATCATTATCAATCAAAAATAATTTCTGAACGTTTTTGTTAAAATATTTTGCATGTTTTTTTACAACTTCGGTTGCTTCGATTGATAAAGGACTGTCGACAAAACATTCCACGTCGGGCAATTCGCCATTCAATTCAAGTTCATTCAGCGCAAACAGAAGTTCTTGTGTTCTGCCTGCGCTGAATGCGGGAATTATAAGTTTCCCGCGCTTTTCGATACACGTTTTAATAATATGTTCTTTTAATTTGGCAGAATAGGAATCTACATCATCGTGCAGTTTGTTGCCGTAAGTCGATTCAATAATTATATAATCGGCTTGAGGAAAACGTTGCGGCGATTTTAAAACAGGATCGCCATATCTGCCTACATCGCCACTGAAAACTATGCTTACAGTTTTGTTTTTTTCTTTTAATTTTAAAAATGTTGTTGCACTGCCGATAATATGTCCAACGTCAAAAAATTGAATTTCAATATCATCGTCAATAAAATATGGCGTTTTGTATTCAACAGGTTCAAACAAAGGAATGGCATGTTTTACATCTTCATGACTGTATAATGGTTTCACCGGTTTTTTGTTTTCGTTGCGGCGTATTTTATTTACATATGCAGCATCGTGTTCCTGTATATGCGCCGAATTAAGCAAAAGAATTTCAGCCAAATCGATTGTTGCAGGCGTTGCGAAAATTCTGCCGTTAAAACCATTGCGTACCAATTTTGGAATCAATCCGCTATGGTCGATGTGAGCATGTGATAAAATTACATAATTAATATCCTGCGGATTAAATCCGAAATCATAATTCAGGTTAATTGTCTCTGCGCCTAATCCTTGATACATGCCGCAGTCGAGCAGAATATTTTTACCGTTATCAAGCGTTATCAAATGTTTTGAGCCTGTAACGGTTTTTGTTGCTCCGTGAAAAGTTATTTTCATTTTTGTGTCATTAAATTTCGAATAACAAAGTTAGCATAAAATCTTCTCTTACGCACAAACGTATAAAATGTCCAAAGATTTTTTGATTGCAAATTTAGTTTTTTTTACCGATATTATATCTCTGCGGGATATTTTTTTTGTTCGACATTCATTTTTAATCACACAAATCAAAATTCAGACAATTTTGCTCTGGTTTGCTTCGCCACAAGTCAGCGACCAAAGGGACTTTGGGGACATTTTAAATCTTTAAATTATTAAATTTTTAAATGTCTTTTGCTCTGGATTGCTTCGTCATTTCATTCCTCGCAATGACGTGCTTTCTGGTCTGATTCTGCCTTTAATTTTAAATCTTTAAATCATTAAATTTTAAATTATTAAGCCGCTGCGCCCTGATTTGCTTAGTCGCATTCCTGACAGAATGTAAAACAACACAGTCGGTAGTTTGCGCGACGTGTGTGTTACCGTTTTTTCTATGTTTTTAATTCTGTTTGTCTGTCTTTATGCCAAAATTCATCAAACTATAATTTATACAAATTGCATTTTGATGCCATTTTGGGATTAACAAAAACTTGATACTGCAGGATAATCAAATTTTGAATAATACAATACCACACAAATAGGGTTTTTCAGGTTATTTCCGTGCATTTTGCAAAATGCACCGACTACGCAACCAGCCCAATTGATAATTTAAACGCCAACTCCTCACCAAATTACTCCGCCTAATAAAAAAGTGCATAATTTCAACTATACAAATACAATTCAAATTTTGGAATTAAAAAAATCATTAAATTTGTTTCATAAAAACATTTTTCAATGAAACTGGATTTATCATTCTATACTCGTGAAGACGTTGTGCAAATAAGCCGGGAACTGCTTGGCAAAACGCTTTGTGCCAATATAAATGGAAATTTTACCGAAGCCATTATCGTAGAAACGGAAGCGTATGCAGGCATTAACGATAAAGCATCGCACGCATACGGCGGACGCCGCACAAAACGTACGGAAATAATGTTTTACGAAGGCGGACATGCTTATATTTATCTGTGTTACGGAATGTATTCGCTTTTCAACGTTGTTACAAATATCGAAAATATTCCTCATGCGGTACTGATTCGTGGAGCCGTTGCATTGAACGGAATAAAAACAATGCTGGAACGAACAGACAGGAAAAAACTTACAGACGATTTGCTTACCGGTCCCGGAAAATTGTCAAAAGCGATGGGACTGCATTTTTCGCTTACGGGCATTTCGCTTTTGGGCAATACGGTGTGGCTTGAAGACAAAGACATAATTGTTTCGTCCGAAAATATCATTGCTACGCCTCGCATTGGCGTTGACTATGCCGCAGAAGATGCCCTGCTTCCTTATCGTTTTGTTGCAAAGCAGGATTTCACTGTTTTCAGAGATTAAACAGATATTAATTTGTGTTTGAAATAAGTTTTATTAAAACTTTTGTTTAAATTGTATTTACATGTTCTTTTTACACATTTGACATATTTAGTTTTGGAAAATAGTAAAATCAATGAAATTTTATGTATTTTTGCAAGGCGTTTATGCGTAAAAACGTAGATTATGAACAGAAAAACAGGAATAAATAAATGAAGTTACATGCAAAAAATTTGGTAAAACGTTATGGAACTCGAACTGTTGTAAATGGTGTGTCCATTGAGGTTGAACAGGGCGAGATTGTTGGTTTGCTTGGTCCAAACGGAGCCGGAAAAACTACTTCATTTTACATGATTGTAGGTTTGGTAAAACCAAATTCGGGACGTATTTTTCTCGAAAATATTGAAATCACCAACGAGCCGATGTATAAACGCGCACAACGCGGACTGTCTTATTTATCGCAGGAAGCATCGGTATTTCGCAAATTGAGCGTTGAAGATAATTTGAGTTCAATACTGGAAATGACAAATCTTACAAAAGAACAGCAGAAAGAAAAAATGGAACGTTTACTTAGCGAATTTGGATTGAATCGTGTGCGTAAAAGTTTGGGAATTCAACTTTCGGGCGGTGAGCGTCGCCGCTGCGAAATTGCTCGCGCTCTTGCCATTGACCCTAAATTTATTTTGCTCGATGAACCTTTTGCCGGTGTCGATCCAATTGCTGTTGAAGACATTCAGAAAATTGTTGCCGATTTGAAAAATAGAAATATCGGCGTGATAATTACCGACCATAATGTAGATGAAACCTTATCGATAACAGACCATGCTTATTTATTGTACGAAGGCAATATTCTTAAAGCAGGCACGTCTGAAGAACTTAGCGCCGACCCCGAAGTTCGTAAAAAATATCTCGGTCAGCATTTTGAACTGAAACGCAGAACTTTTTGAAATAAAAATATTTACAGTTGAAACAAATTATAAATTTATATATTAATTATAACTGAATAAAACAAGTAAGAATAATGAAAAAAACACTGTTTACAATAATGCTGTTTGCTGCAATACAGACAAACATGCAGGCGCAAAACGGAAGTATCAGCGCTGAAAATCTTTTGCAAATCAAAAAAGCTTACGCCAACACGGCATCCGACAGAGCAATTCGTAATGCAATTGCAAATATTGATATAAATAAACTTGCCGAAAATGCCGACAATCAAACAAAACTGAACGGCGATTTCAGTGATAAAGTTAAAACGAAAGGCATCACCAATCAAAAAAGCAGCGGACGTTGCTGGCTGTTTACAGGTTTGAATGTTTTGCGCGCCCAGGCTATTGCACAGCATAATTTACCTGAATTACAACTGAGTCCGAATTATAATTTTTTCTATGACCAGTTGGAAAAAAGCAATCTGTTTTTGCAGGGAATAATCGATACGCGCAGCAAACCTGTAAACGACAGAATGGTTGAATGGCTTTTGAAAAATCCTGTCGGAGATGGAGGAACTTATACGGGAGTAGCAGATTTGGTTGCAAAGTACGGAGTTGTTCCGCAAGATGTTATGCCTGAAACAAATTCGAGCAACAGCACTTCGCGTCTGAATCATTTGCTTGCCCTCAAACTTCGCGAATTTGCTGTCGAACTGCGCAATATGCCCGAAAATACAAAGCCCGAAGCCATCGCAAACAGAAAAACAGAAATGCTGGGAACAGTATATCGGATATTAGCGTTAAATCTTGGTGAACCTGTACAGAAATTCACATGGTCGCGAAAAAACAGCGAAGGTAAAATAATTGAAACCAAAGAATATACGCCACTTTCGTTTTATAATGAACTTTTCGGAAACGATTTAATCAACAGTTACATAATGTTGATGAACGATCCAAGCCGCGAATTTTATAAAGTTTACGAGATTGATTTCGACCGTCACATGTACGATGGACATAACTGGCTGTATATAAATCTTCCAATAGACGAAATTAAAAATATGGCTGTAAAAAGTATAAAAGCAAACAAAGCCATGTATTTCAGTTGCGATGCAGGTAAATTTTTGAACAGAGAAAAAGGCACTCTTGATGTTAATAACTTTGATTACGAATCACTTTTGGGCACAACTTTCAGAATGAACAAAAAAGAGCGAATTATGACTTTTGCCAGCGGTTCGTCGCATGCCATGTCGCTTATTGCAGTTGATATTGATGCAGGCGGCAATATTAAAAAATGGATGGTCGAAAACAGTTGGGGAGATACCGGATATAAAGGCAATTTGATAATATCCGACGAATGGTTTGCCGAGTATATGTTTCGTCTGGTTGTTGAAAAACAATTTGTTCCTGCAAATATTTTAGAACT
>JAIRKV010000218.1 GCA_031259935.1 Prevotellaceae bacterium
GATACTGATGTATTGAACGAAAAGTTTTCTATGTCCGATTGTATTTTTTTAATTGTTTTATGAAGGCATTTCAATTCCTGTTGACTTGCTTTTTCGGCGGATACTTTAAAATTTCCGCCTTTATCAAAAAACAATGACCAGAATCTGCGTAAAAATCTGTGAACGCCATCAATACCGTTTGTATCCCATGGTTTGGACTGTTCTATCGGGCCAAGAAACATTTCGTACATTCTCAAAGTATCGGCGCCGTAATTTTCGACAATTACATCTGGATTTACAACATTATACATGGATTTGCTCATCTTTTCTACTGCATATCCGCAAATATATTTTTCATCTTCGAGAACAAACTCTGCATTATTAAAATCGGGCATCCATTTCTTGAATTTTTCAATATCTAAAATATCGTTTTTTACAATATTTACGTCAACATGTATTTCGGTTGTATCGTATTTATCTTTCAATCCTGACGAAACAAATTTATTTGTGCCTTTTATACGGTATACAAAATTGCTTCGCCCTTGTATCATGCCTTGATTTATCAATTTTTTGAAAGGTTCGTCTTCGACAATAAAGTTTAAATCGAATAAGAATTTATTCCAAAAACGGCTGTAAATCAAATGTCCTGTGGCGTGTTCTGTTCCGCCGACATATAAATCCACGTTTCGCCAGTATTCATTGGCTTCGGTTGAAACGAGAGCGTTGTTGTTGTGTGGATCCATGTAGCGCAAGTAATATGCAGACGAACCTGCAAATCCGGGCATTGTGTTTAATTCTAAAGGATAGCCTTCGGCGGTTTGCCAATTTTTTGCACGACCAAGCGGAGGTTCTCCTGTTTCGGTTGGCAAAAATTTATCAACTTCAGGCAATTCCAAAGGCAATTCTTTTTCATCTATCGCATAAGGCATTTCTTGTTTGTAATAAATAGGAAAAGGTTCTCCCCAATATCTCTGGCGGCTGAAAATGGCATCGCGCAAACGATAATTTACTTTTCTTTTTCCCATGTTATTTTCTTCTATATATTTTTTTGTCGTTTCTATGGCTTGCGCCACTGTAAGTCCGTTCAGAAATCCAGAATTAATCATTATACCATCTTTTGCATCAAAACTTTCGCTGCTCACATCGCAACCTTCGATAAGCGGTATTACAGGCAAATCGAAATGTTTTGCAAATGCATAATCGCGACTGTCGTGTGCAGGCACAGCCATAATCATTCCTGTGCCATATCCTGCAAGAACGTAATCGCTAATCCATATTGGTATTTTTTTCCCGTTTACAGGATTTGTTGCATACGAGCCTGTAAAAATTCCCGTTATACTTCTGTCGGCTATTCGTTCGCGTTCGGTGCGCCGTTTTGTGCGTTCAATATATTTAGCAACATCCTGTTTTTGCTGTTCTGTTGTCAATTTTTCTACATATTCGCTTTCTGGAGCAAGAACCATAAACGTTGCGCCAAAAATTGTGTCGGCACGAGTAGTGAAAACAGTTATATCTGCATTAATATTTTCAATATAAAATTTTATTTCCGCTCCTTCAGAACGTCCTATCCAGTTTCTTTGTGTTTCTTTAATGCTTTCGCTCCAATCGAGTTTGTCCAAATCGTTGAGCAGACGTTGAGCATAAGCCGATACTCTCAAACTCCACTGTCGCATTATTTTTTGTTCGACAGGATAACCTCCGCGAATCGACAATCCTTCGCTTACTTCGTCGTTGGCAAGAACAGTTCCGAGTTGAGGACACCAATTCACCATTGTGTCTGCCAAATAAGCAATACGATAGTTTAAAAGGATTTCCTGTTGTTCCTGTTCGTTTTTTAAATTCCATTCTTCTGCTGTAAACTGTATTTGTTTGCTGCAAGCCAAATTGAGGTTACGAGTTCCCTGCAATGAAAAAATCTCAATCAATTCGTTTACAGGGCGCGCCTGCTGCGCTTGATTGCAATAATACGAATTGAACATTTGTATAAATGCCCATTGTGTCCATTTGTAATATTTAGGATCACAAGTTTGCACTTCTCTGTCCCAATCGAAACAGAAACCTATTTTGTCCAACTGTTCGCGATAACGTTTTATATTTGTTTCGGTTGTTATTGACGGATGCTGCCCTGTTTGAATTGCATACTGCTCGGCAGGCAATCCGTAGGCATCATAACCCATTGGATGCAAAACGTTGAATCCGCACAAACGTTTGTAACGGCTGAAAATATCTGATGCTATGTATCCGAGCGGATGACCGACATGCAAACCTGCTCCCGAAGGATAAGGAAACATGTCGAGAACATAAAATTTAGGTTTATTGTTTATTTCGACTTTATAGATTTTATTTTCAGCCCAATATTTTTGCCATTTTTGTTCAATTTCGCGAAAATTGTATTCCATAATTATTGCATGTAAATTTTTTATAGATTTAAAATTGGTGCAAAGGTAGTTAAAAAATGATTAAAATCTATCGAACACATGATAAATGCCGCTGACTGTTTGACGGAGCGCTTTTTAACGATTTGAAATTTCAACGGTTTTAATTTTTTTGCAACGTCATTGCGAGGAGCGCAGCGACGAAGCAATCCAGAAAAATGATATTTAATAATTTAAAGAATAATATATTCATTTGTTTCCTGCATCCCGGCGGGATGCATCGCTCGGTAGAATGTGACAGCAACAAAGATTACGTGCGGAGCAACGACGGTTTTTCAAGTCATTTGCAGTAACCCGCACGTGCTGCATAAAGAAATATGGTTTCTACCGAGCGGCGCATTCCTAATGGAATGCAAATA
>JAIRKV010000282.1 GCA_031259935.1 Prevotellaceae bacterium
GTAGAACAGCGAGCCAAACTTCGCAATAAAAACGCCGTGTCGCCTCATGTTTTGGTAATGACGGCAACGCCGATTCCGCGTACTTTGGCAATGACTCTTTACGGCGATTTGGACATATCGACCATTGACGAACTGCCGCCCGGACGCAAAGACGTAAAAACAGTTCATCTTTTTGACACGAAACGATTGCAACTTTTCGGATTTATGCGCGAACAAATCAGGGCAGGACGCCAAATTTACGTTGTTTATCCGCTTATAAAAGAATCGGAAAAAATGGATTATAAAAATCTTGAAGACGGATATTTTGCTATAACTCAGGCTTTTCCTGCTCCCGAATACGTTACCTGCGTTGTACATGGAAAAATGAAAGCCGGTGAAAAAGATTTTGCCATGAATTATTTTGCATCGGGCAAAGCAAATATTCTTGTTGCAACCTCTGTGATTGAAGTAGGCGTAAACATACCGAATGCAAGCGTAATGGTGATTGAAAGCGCCGAACGTTTCGGACTTTCTCAGCTTCATCAGCTGCGCGGACGCGTCGGGCGCGGAGCCGAACAGTCGTATTGCTTTTTGATGAGCGGCGTGAAACTGACAAACGAAGCCCGCAAACGCATGCAACTTATGGTGAAAACAAACAACGGATTTGAAATTGCAGAAGAAGATCTGAAATTGCGCGGACCCGGAGATATCGAAGGAACACAGCAAAGCGGATTGCCTTTTAATTTGAAAATAGCAAATCTTGCACAGGATGGAAAACTTTTGGAATATGTACGAAATATTGCTTTCGACATTTTAAATGAAGATAATTCACTTGAATTGAAAAAAAATTCGTTACTTCGTGAAATTTTAGAAAAAAATTTCAAAAAACAGACTGATTACAGTGCAATAAGTTAAATATATAATATGAACATAAAAAAGATTTTATTACTTGTAAGTTTTTCTGCAATTAACTTTATACTGACGGCGCAAGTTACATCGTTCAACGATTGCGAAAACATGAAAAATCCTGCAAATTTTGCTTTTCAAAACGGAGAATCAATAACTCTTGAAGCAAATTATAAATGGGGACTCGTAAATACAGGCGTAGGCGAAGCCACATTGAAACTGTCGAAAGAAGATTATAACAATCAAATACATTTTGTTTCGTCGGTAAATATAAAAACTTACGGTTTTTTTGATGCATTTTTCAAGGTTCGCGATCATTTTCAAAGCAAATTTAATGCGGAAAATATGAAACCGTCATATTTTTATCAGGATACGCACGAAGGAAAATATACCAAAAAAAGCACAATGAACTTCGACTGGAACAAAAACAGCCTCTCGGGAAAAAAACAGCGCAAAAAAAGTCCCGAAAGAGAATATTCGGTAGAATTGAAAGGCTGCACGTTTGATTTTATTTCGTTCCTGTATTTTTTGCGTAACATGGATTTCAATGCAATCGGTAAAAATTCCAACCTTTTGGTAACATTTGCTCTGGATGATATTTTAAAAACGCTGAATGTGCGCTATGCAGGAACAAAAACAATAAAAACAAATGCAGGAAAATTCAATGCCATAGAAATTATCGTACAGTTGCTGGAAAATGACACATTCGCAAGCGAACCCGAAATGTCGTTATTCATAAGCGACGATAAAAATCATATTCCACTGTATGCCGAAATGCCTTTAAGGATAGGGAAAGTTTACATATCGCTTTCTAATTACAACAATTTGAAATATCCCGTTACAAGCAAAATAAAATAAATGTTTTGATTTACAAAATTAAACCTTGAATGTAGAATATTTTATAGCAAAAAGGCTTGCATCAAGCAAAGAAAGCGGAAATCGGCTGTCGCGATTAATGTCGATTGTTGCAGCCGTGAGCATTGCGCTTGGCTTTGCGGTAATGATTCTTACTATTGCAATAGTTACAGGTTTCAAAAAAAACATTTCCGATAAACTTGCCGGCGGCAGTTCGCATATTCAAATCGTAAATTTTGATTCAAACTATTCGTTTGAAACAAATCCCATAACAGAAACAAAGGAACTTGTTGACAAACTGAACATGATGGAAGGAATACATCATATTCAAAAATTCATAACCAAAGGCGGAATAATTAAAACCGAACGGGACAATCAGGGCGTGATGTTCAAAGGTGTTGATTCTGACTTCGATACGGCGTTTTTTTCTAAATGTCTGGTCGAAGGACAAATTTTTAAAATTACCGATACGGCAACGATAAATGATGTTTTGATTTCAAAAAAACTTGCACAACTGTTGCAACTGCAACTCGGCGACAAATTTGATGCCTGCTTTGTGCAAAATCCGCCGCGCATACGAAGATTTACAATTTGCGGGATTTATTCGACCCAACTCGATGAAATAGACAAATCGCTTGTATTGTGCGATATAAAACATTTGCAAAAAATTTACGGCTGGGCAGGAAACCAAATTTCAGGTTTGGAAATAAACGTTGAAAATATCGAAAACATTGAAGAAATGAATTATAAAATAAGCGATATGGTAACGTTCAGCACAAACGAAGACGGTTCGCGACTTGCCGTTAACGATGTTACACAACTGTATCCGCATTTGTTTGCATGGCTCGATTTGCTCGATACTAACGTTATCATAATTCTTTTGCTTACCATAGCCGTTGCCGGATTCAATATGCTTTCGGGCTTGCTTATCATGCTTTTGGAACGCACTTCGATGATTGGCATTTTGAAATCGTTAGGAATGCAAAGTATAAACATTCACAAACTTTTTTTGTACCGCACTGCATTTATTTTAGCAAAAGGTTTGATAATCGGCAATGTTATCGGCATTGTATGCTGCTTGTTACAACAGCACTTTGGAATAATAAAACTGGATGCTGCAAGTTATTTTGTAACAACGGTTCCAATAAATTTAGATATCTTTCATTTGATTTTGTTAAATGTATCTTCAACGCTGATTATTGCTCTCGTACTGATAATACCATCACTGATAATAACAAAAATCAGCCCAGAAAAAACAATCAGAATTGAATAAACAGGTTTAATCGCTCTTTAAAAAGCAAATATCACATTGATTATTAATAATTTGTGGATAAAAATATTTGCATAAAATTACAGGAATTAGTAAATTACAGTCAAAAAAACAGAGAGTTTACGCTCTGGCGGTAAAGTATCGGAAAAAACACGGCGGAATAGTAGTGATTTATCTGTGCAACGATTATGATTTTACGGAATATGAAAATTTTACGGACGATGGAAAAAAAAGAGAAATTGAATATATCATCTGAATGCAGTGAG
>JAIRKV010000051.1 GCA_031259935.1 Prevotellaceae bacterium
GCATTAATGTCAGCAACTGCATGGAATTTGAAGAAAATGATAGAAATGTTAAAAGAAAAAGTTTTTCAAATTATTTTTCGCTTATTTTTTTCGCAAAAATTTTATTATCACGCTGCATAAAATTGGATTATTAAGGAGCGACTAAATATCATTCCTTGCAATGACGTGCTACTTGCTTTTATGTCAAAGCAAAACCGATAGAAATAATGTCGTATTATTGCTGATTTTTTATTTGTAAGGAGCGACTAAATATCCTTTGTAAACGGCAATTATATGTTTTGTATTAAAAAATTTTTGTCATCTATAGTGTTATTGATGTTGTGTACAAGCATTTTCATGGTTTCGATATTTCCGGTAGAAATAAAAATACTTGTTTCAAAATGTTTTGCCGGTTTTATATTATTTTCATTAATAATTTTTTGTGTTTGCTGAGCAACAGCAATCGCAGGATTTATTATTGTTAATGTATTATTTGCGATTTTCTTTATTGCTTCAATAAGAAACGGATAATGCGTACATCCAAGCACAAGTTTATCGGCGCCGGCATCAATAATCGGATTAATATATTTTTGTAACAACAATTCTACTTCCCGTCCGTATATTTTACCGTTTTCAACAAGTTCTACCAAACCATCTCCTGTTTGCTCAATTACTTTAACATTTGAGGCAAATTTTGTAAGAGTATTCAGATATAACGAGCCTTTGAAAGTTCCTGCCGTAGCAAGCACTCCGACAATTCCGCTTTTTGATTCTGTTGCTGCAGGTTTTATGGCAGGTTCCATTCCTACAAACGGAACTGAAAAGTGTGAACGCAAATATTCGATTGCCGCAGCGGTAGCCGTATTGCACGCAACAACAATGACATCTGCATTTTTGTCAATTAAAAATTCAGATATTTTTTTTGCTCTTTCTATTATTTGGTCTGCTGATTTTCGTCCATACGGACAGTATGCGCTGTCAGCGACATAAACAAAATCCTGATTTGGCATTAAACCGTACAATTCTTTCCAAACGGATATTCCTCCAACTCCCGAATCAAAAATTCCTATCATGATGCAAAAATAATATTTTTTTAACAAACACAGTAAAAGTAATTTTGCAAATCCGATTTTTTGCAGGCATATCGACAAAAATCGTAATAATAATGTTAATAAACATGCACATTTCATTATAAACCACAATGAAATCGAATTTGCCTGCTTTTCAAAAACAGTAAAAGATTCAAAATACATTTTTTACAGTTTTCTCATCTTTTCCGTAAAAAAAATATCGAAAATACCGGCAGCGGTATCAGGTAAGGCATCTGCAAAAAAATCTGATTTTAAGAATTTTAACCGACAGCAAGCCAAAGTAAAATAATATAAAATAAATAATCGACCTTTATAAAAATTAAATTTTTATTCTCTTAAAGAAATTTTTTCTAAATTTGCATAAATAAGTTGCATTCACATGTTGAATCTGCAAATTGCTAATATTTTTAAAAAACATTAGTAATTCACTTTTTTTATATATTTTTGATAAAAAATTCAATAATCATGGAACAAAACCGGAAATTATCAAGCATCATTGTCGAAAAGTTGCGTTCAATGGGCGACAAACAAAAAGTAAAAGAAATGGTGCGATATTTTAAAACAGGATATGGCGAATATGCTGAAAACGATGTTTTTTTAGGCGTAGGAACACCGGAAATGCGCAATATTTCAAAACAGTATTTCAAAGCGATAAATCTTTCGCAAACGGCTTTGCTGTTACAGTCGAAATATCATGAAGTACGTCGTACGGGCATCGAAATTCTTGTTCTGAAAATGGAAAAAGAAATTGACGAGCATAAACGGCAAAAAATTTTGCTTTGTTACTTAAATAACATAGACAGAATAAATAACTGGGATTTGGTTGATGCATCCGCTCCCGATTTGCTTGGCGCATTTGTTGATAACAAAGACAAGTCTATTCTGTACGACTTTGCCGTATCAGACAATTTATGGAAACAGCGTATTGCAATTATATCGACATTTTATTTTATCCGCAAAGGAAATTTTGAGGATACGCTTGCGATTGCCGAAATACTTATGGATAATAAACATGATTTGATTCATAAGGCTGTTGGCTGGATGCTGCGCGAAACAGGCAAACGCGACATTGAAACCGAACTGAAATTTCTTGACAAATATGCAACAAAATTACCTCGCACTGCACTTCGTTATGCTCTCGAAAAATTTGATGCCAATTTACGCGAATATTATATGACTTTGACCGAACAATAAAATTCAAATTTAGAAACCGTTTAAATTTTATTAAAATTTTATTTTATTGAGCATCCGCATAATAAAAGAGAAATAAATCATTGCGATAAACGAATGTTTTCATTTACGTTTTTGAGGCTCTAAAATATTTTCAATAACCTTGTACTGTTCTTCAGTCAAATTTATCGGGTAACTTATTTTGTTCATTATTTTATGATTTCTGTTATTGAGTCGCTCCTTAATAAGTGGTGAAATCATTTATTATAAATAAATTATAAATGAAATTGCCGAATAAAAATATCGTGTTTTACGTACATACAGGCTAAAAGTAGGCAAAACAGGAACAGGTTTTTTCTTCTTTGTGTTCGTCATTGCGAGGAATGAAATGACGAAGCAATCCAGAAGCGCAACTGGTGCTCAACGATTTTAATCCGGAAATAATAAAAAACA
>JAIRKV010000091.1 GCA_031259935.1 Prevotellaceae bacterium
TTTTATCTGAGTTGATTTGCCTGCGCCATCAAGACCTTCAAGTGCAATAAACATTTTGATTATCGTTGTATAATTTTATCGGCAAAGATAATCAAAAATAATATTTCATCAATTAATAATTAATAATTAGTTGTTAATTACGAGTGAAAATAAAAAAATAAGCAATAATACGACATTATTTCTGTCGGTTTTGTCTTGACATAAAAGCAAACAGCACGTCATTGCGAACTGCGAAGCAGTGAAGCAATCCAGAAAAAACACAAAACACAAATCCGGATTGCTTCGTCATTTCATTCCTCGCAATGACGCGCTGGTTTTTTGTTTTATCGCTATATTATTCTTTAAATCCTTAAATTTTTAAATCTTCTTGCTTCGTCGTTCCGCTGTTGTTTATTCGTAAAGGAGCGACTGTTATAATCAAAGAAACTTATTTTACGTCAATAATAATATCGTCGAGTGTGCGCTTGGGAACATGGTGGACGGCATTTTCATCGCGAAAATATTTTATGTCATCGTCTTTAACATCAGTTATTACAACCTTTTCTTTGGGTTTGCCGAGAGCAATAACAAGCACAATTTCATACTGCAAGGGAAGACTCAGAATTTCGGCAAGTTCCTGTCGTTTTACCGAAACAATTATGCAGCCTCCCAAACCTTTTTCGACAGCGCCAAGTAAAATGCTTTGCGAAATAATTCCTTCATCGTGTTCGGTTTTACCTTGCGTAATGTTTTTATCTGCAACAACAACAATATATGCCGCCGGGCGTTCTCCTTCGACAGGTCCTTGCCATTCTTTCAAATATCCAGCCCAGGCAAGCGTTGCAAATATTTTTTCGTTGATTTCTCTGTTGACGGAAATAATATATTTCAATGGCTGCAGATTGCGTGCCGACGGCGATAATCGAGCCAGATCAACAAGTGATTTCAATGTTTGCACATCTACGTTTACGTCTTCGTAAAAACGGCGATAACTGCGATTTTTACATATTAATTCTTTTATCATAATTTACAGTTTTTAATTTTCGCAAATTTACAAAAAATATAACATGTGCAAATTTTTTTCGATAAATGAAATACTCAAATTTTTCATCCGAATTTTGTTCGACTGCAAAGCGATGAAAGCTCGCAGGCGGCAGGATAGGGGAGGGGCTTACCGTTTTTTTGCCGATATTGTTTCCCCGCAGAAAATTGCAGCGATTCGGTTCGGAAAGTTTAGTTTTTTCATTTTTAATTTCACATTTTTTACCGACAAAGCATAAAATCATTTTTAACTTTTTTTAAAAATCTTTTCTGTCAAACCGAATATTTATTTGTATCTTTGCTTTAATAATAAAAGCCTCAAAAAAGTATTTTTTTATCATTTTTATTAAAAAATTATTTTCGCAGGAGGCATTAAACATTCAAATAACAACTAATAAAAGTATAAAACAATGTTTGCAACAAAAGTTTACACAGAAAGAAGAAACAGGTTAAGAAAAATGTTTCGTACAGGATTATTGCTGTTTGCAGGAAACGGCGAATCACCGATGAATTATCCGTCAAATGCATATAAGTTTCGTCAAGACAGCACATTTTTATATTATTGGGGAATCAGTTATCCCGATTGCGTTGCTGTAATGGATATCGACAAAGATACTGAATATTTGTATATGAACGATGTTGATATTGACGATATAATCTGGATGGGACCGCAGGAATCGGTAAAAGAAAAAGGAGCGCGTGTAGGCGTAAATTCGGTATGTCCGTTAAAAGATCTTTTTACGGCAATAAACAGCGCTGTTCGGCTGGGACGAAAAATTCATTTCCTGCCTCAATATCGTCAGGATAACACCGAAATGTTATCGACGCTTTTGGGAATAAAATCGAAACATATAAAAAACTATGTTTCCCAAAAACTTATAAAAGCCGTAGTAGATATGCGTTCGACAAAGGATGAATATGAAATAGAAGAAATAGAAAAAGCCTGTAACATCGGTTATAAAATGCACACAACTGTAATGAAAATGTGCAAACCGGGGCTGATGGAATACGAGTTGGCAGGCGCAATTGAAGGAATTACATTAGCAAACGGCGGATATATTTCATTTCCGGTGATTTTGTCGCAAAATGTGCATGTATTGCACAATCATGACCACAGCCAAAAACTTGCCGCAAACAGAATGTTGATAACGGATGCAGGCGCCGAAAACGAAATGAATTACTGTTCTGATTTTACAAGAACAATACCTGTGAATGGAAAATTTACGCAAAAACAGAAAGACATTTACAATATTGTTCTCGAAGCAAATAATAAAACCATAGAACTTGCAAAGCCCGATGTAACTTATAAAAGCATACATCTCGAAATAGCAAAAATAATAACGCGAGGTTTGTGCGACCTTGGAATAATGCGCGGAAATGTTGATGAAGCCGTAGAAAACGGCGCTCATGCTCTTTTCCTGCCTCACGGACTTGGACACATGATGGGACTCGACGTGCACGACATGGAAAATCTCGGCGAAAATTATGTGGGATACGATGATGAAACCGTACGCTCCGACCAGTTCGGAACATCCTCATTGCGAATGGGACGCCGATTGCAGAAAAACTTTGTAATTACCGATGAGCCGGGAATTTATTTTATCCCCGAACTTATTGCCAAATGGAAAAGCGAAAAAATCAGCATGGATTTTATCAATTACAGCAAAGTAAATGAATATATGGATGTCAGTGGAGTGCGTATTGAAGATGATTTGCTGATTACCGAAAACGGTTGCCGGCTGCTTGGTAAAAAACGTATTCCCGTAAGCGTTGAAGAAATAGAAGAAATAATGAAAAAACAATAAGCAGATTGCCGCATTTACTGTTTTTTACACGTGTACGGCAGGATATAATTCGAGCAAGAAATTATTGATTATTAATTAGTTGCTCTTTAAAAAGTGGTGAAATCATTTGTTATAAATATTTATAAATGTAAATTTCCGAATAAAAATACCGTGTTTTACGTACATACAGGCTAAAAGTCGGCAAAACAGGAACAATTTTTTTCTTATTTTTGTTCGTCATTGCGAGGAGCGAAGCAATCCAGAAAAATAAACAATAAAAAAATGGCAAATAATCTTCTGGATTGCTTCTGCCTGTAATTTTAAATTTTTAAATCATTATATAGAATCTAATAAAAATTTTCATTTACGATTGAGTTAAATTTAATTTAAATTATTGGTAATCACAAATTTATATTCATTTTAATTGTAATTTTTTATTGTACATAAAATAAAGTTTTAAATTATTAAGCCGCTGCGCTCCCTGATTTGCTTATTCGCATTCCGTTAGGAATGCATCGCTCGGTAAAAACGACATACCTTTATGCATCACGTGCGGGTTGTCGCAGATGACTTGAAAAACCACTGCTCCGCACGTAACCTTTGGTTGTGATGAAATTTCTACCAACATTCTATCCCTATGGGATATTTTTTTTGTTCGTCATTGCGAGGAGCGAAGCGACGAAGCAATCCAGATTTTTTTTCTATAAACATTCTATCCCTGCGGGATATTTTTTTGTTTTTTTTATTCATTATTAATCATTTTAATCCACAGATCAAAGTTCGGACAATTTTTTCTGGATTGCATCCCGCTGGGATGCAGGAAACAAATGAACAATAAGATAATAAGGTTGTCGAGTGTGTGTTATCTGTTGCTACTAAGGTTGTTTTGTTTTTGAAATAAGGTGGAAATAAGGTTTGTGTGTTTTGGCGCTGCGCTCCCTGATTTGCTTATTCGCATTCCATTAGGAATGCATCGCTCGGTAGAAACAACATCTCTTTGTGCATCACGTGCGGGTTGCCGCAGATGACTTGAAAAATCGCCGCTGCTCCG